>NZ_JBMWDT010000007.1:0-259184 GCF_049545585.1 Providencia sp. NPDC089933 | reverse complement strand
GAGTTTCAGTAAAACGAGCTTTTTTCATCATGACCTCTGCAAATTTTAGGGCAGAAAATCTAATTATAGCTGTCTTATTTTAGGGGAAGTGGACAGAGCACCTCGGGTAGTGCAAAAAATTACAAACTTAAGTTGACGGGAAGTAATGTAACAAACGGTCGTCTTAATTTTGGTAATGGAGTTTCTGCCCAAGTATCATTGAATGGTACACAAGTTCAAGCTAATGGAATGGGGATCCAATTAGATAACTTAACGAGTAAATCGATTCCAGTAAGTGCGACTCTAATGGGATCTGCTTCGTCTGCTGGAGTCAGCAATGCAACGGGGGTTTTAATATTGGAGGCTCTATAAATAAAAAGTTTTTGAATTCATGTAACTTTAAAAAATAACAGTTAGTCTTAATCTTTTTTCAATAATAGATGAGCATAAAACATTAATTAATGTGTAAACACCCCAATCACCTTAGACTAAATGATTTTTATTAATAATCTCATGAGCTATTGTGCTAATAAGATTAGCTTATTAGCATACACTACTGATTCATCAATAGTTTTTTAGTATATCAAAAGTTTAAATCAGTATTTGTCTATAAAGGAGCCATCAAAAATGGACAATTAAATTATTATAATTTCATTAAGATAATTTAAAATCAAGAAACGACAAATATAAATAGCATTAACATGTTAATATGTAAATAGAATGAAATAAACTAGCTCGATAAAGGAATATAAATATGGTCATTAATTCGAAAAAAGAAGTTCAACAGCACGAATGGGATATTCAATTTATGACGAGAACTTTAGCTGTTGCAACTGATGCTGCTAAAAAAGGCAATGAACCTTTTGGGGCAATATTAGTGAAAGCTAACCAAATTGTGATGATAGGAGAAAACCATATTCATACCGAGAGCGACCCCACCTATCATGCAGAAATAGGTCTTATACGAAAGTTTTGTTCAGAGCATAAAATTACAGACTTGTCAGAGTATACTCTTTATACTAGCTGTGAACCTTGCTGCATGTGTTCGGGAGCAATGGTTTGGAGCCAATTAGGACGAATGGTTTATAGCCTTTCACATGATGAATTAGCTGAAATTGCGGGCTTTAATATCATGCTCGGCAGTGATGAAATATTCGCAAAAAGCCCATTTAAGCCCACTGTAGTTAAAGGTATTTTAAAAGAACACGCGACTACGATTTATAAACAATATTTTAAACGAAGCTAATAATATTAGGCCTACTGCTGACTTATAATAATAATCTTAGCTCCTAAATACTGTGCTTTTGTAAGCCCTCATTGTAATGCAGTGAGGGCTTTTTATTCTCTACAAAATGGCGCAATCTCACCTTACTATGCGGATAAATTAAACTGTTGCACAGACTGCTGTAGCTCTTGGGTTTGCTGGCTTAATGAATTAGCTGCCGTAGCAACTTGTTCAACTAAAGACGCATTTTGCTGGGTAACGCTATCCATCTGCGTAATAGCGACACCGACTTGTGCAATCCCTTTACTTTGCTCCTCTGAAGCTACCGTAATTTGCTTCATAATAGCAGTGACCTCGTTAATACCTCGCAGGATACTTTCCATCGTTTTTCCCATCTCATTAACTAGCCCCGTTCCTTTTTCCACACAAGCACCTGAACTAGCAATTAACTTTTCAATCTCCATAGCGGCATCTGCACTGTGACTTGCCAATTTACGAACTTCAGCCGCAACCACCATAAAACCTCGACCATGCACACCAGCACGAGCCGCTTCAATAGATGCATTCAAAGCTAAGATATTTGTTTGAAAACTAATGTCATTCATCATGCTGATGATATCTGAGATTTTTTGTGAACTTTGTGAAATTTCACTCATCGTTGTAACGACAGAGTAAACAATTTCATTGCCTTTATTCGCAACCACAGAAGCTTCGCTAGCTAAATGGTTTGCGTGAAGTGTATTTTCCATATTCAACTGAACTGCGGCGGTGATTTGTTCCATACTCGCAGCGGTTTCTTCTAAGGCAGCCGCTTGTTCTTCAGTACGCGATGAAAGGTCATTATTACCATTAGAAATCTCACTCGCCCCCAGATAAATATTCTCACTTCCTTGCCTGATCGAGCCTACTGATTCATGCAGATCTTTTCTCATTTCTTCAAGGATCGGAAATAATCTCCCCACACAGTTGTTACCAAACGGTAGCACTGGCTGGCTTAAATTCCCTTTTGCAATTTCAATAAAGTGCTGTCTCAACACCCCTAATGGCTTTTGCATCATAGTCGCCATATAGCGATCCGTAAAAATGAGCATCAATATTCCTAGTATTGCCGTAATAATCATGACGATACGCGTAATATCCATCACATTATCAACATGTTGCCGAGTATGACTAATCAATGCATCAGCCGTCTGATTAAACTTTTGAATTGAAGCACCAAAAGCGCGGCTCAAAGCAGGAGTAATGTTGTGAGCATGGGCTAAATATTTATTCGGATCATTGTCCATGCTTAGCATAAGTTGAGGTGTTACCCCATCATCGAATAGCGCCTGCCAACTATAAATTACCTGCTCTGATATTTCAGGGTCCATTGGTCCTGGAGAGATAGACTTCATCTGTTCTAAATATTTTTCCATATTCGACAGAGCCTCTTTTACAGGGGCATAATCTACTGTTTTTCCTTCACTTTTACTTTCCATTACCCGAGTCAGTCGTGTGACAAATCGAAAATATTGATCGTTTCCCTGACTAAGTACTGTCATTTGCTGGACTAATTGTCTATCGATATCATTTCCATCTGCAATACGTGATAGTGACCAACCACTGTAAACATTTGTCCCCCCCAAAATCAGGCATAAAATACTTAATAATACGAAGACCGCAGTACGAATTGAGTAATCGCGAAGTTTCTGCATAGAATTTCTCTTTCGGTGAGATAAAATGACGATATTTAACTTTATCGGCGATAAAGAGAATAATTTTAGGGTTAACTGAAGTAGATAATCACAGAATCAGGCTGGGACTAAGTAAAAACACTTATAATTCAAAGGGGTTACTATTTGGTTATGAGAATTATCGAATATCGATATTGGAATTTAATTCCAGAAACTTGATACAAGTCTCAAAATAATACAATCATTGAAAAAACAAACTGATATAAGAAATTATTTATTTTTGTATAAAAAGAGTTAGTGAATAATATTAAAATTACATACAGTTATAAAAAAGGCACAGCAAACCCTCACTGTACCTTTGCAGTTATTCTACAACTTGTATTTTGAAAAATTAACGGTATATCGGTAACAAATTAAACTGCGCTAAAAATTGGCAAATAATGCCAACGACTCCAAAGGCGATAACGGCATAGATTAGCCCTTTTCCGCCCCATACTTTGAATCTAGAATCAGGGAAACGCTCTCTTACTTTTAATGCCATAACTGCCGGGCAAATAATCGCCCAGATACATGCGGCCATACCTGCATATGCAATTGCAATGAGAAAACCATTTGGGAATAACATGCAAAGAACAAGTGGTGGCAAGAAGCATAATAAGGCGGATTTCATTCTACCTGATGGGTTATCTTTAAAGTTTAATGAAGCAAGAATATAATCAAACAACCCAATAGCAACACCTAAAAATGAACAAAATACTGCACTTATTGAAAACCATAGTAAGAATGTCGCAATATTCTTACTATTGAGGACCGCATAAAGCGACTCAATAAACGCATCTAAATTACCACCTTTATTAATAATTGTTAAAAATTCTGTTCTTGGTAAATTCCCCATTGTTCCTAATATCCATAAGAAATAAAGAACAAGGGCTAATACACACCCAATCACACAGCTTTTAACCACTTTCCTTTCATTTTCATGATACAATTTATATAAGCTGCATACATTGCCATGATAACCAAAAGAAGTAATTGCATATGGGATAATAATAAAGATAAAGGGCAATAGTGATGTGTTCCCACCTTCAACTGGTGATGTTAATAACAAATCTGTTTTTACAATGAAAAATAACCCTGAGAAAGCCAAAATAAATAAAACTATTTTAATAAATAAAAATAAAGATGTTAACCGGCTTGCTCCTACCCCACTCCACCAAATACTTGCTCCTAATATCAATGTAAATACAATAAATATTAATCTTAAATTAACATTATAGCCATAAATAGCCGCAGCCTCTTTTATGACTGATCCTGCTGCTGATATATAGGCGTAAATTAATATATAAAGAACAAATATTAGTGCTATATTAGCAATATAGCATGCCCACTTTGGTAATAATTCTTTAGAAATAAAAAAATAATTCGTTCCCGCCCCATACTTAGATATACATTCTAAAATATAAATTCCTGAATGAAACATGAAGAAACAAACGATTAATAAAACAACTACAGAGTTAATAAACCAAGCACCTGCCATAATAGTTGGCAAGCTAAACATCCCTGCCCCTATCATTGCACCGCCTAGCACAAAACCCCCTACCAATATGGAGGGTTCTTTTTTGGCTGCCAAATTATTCATGGTGTTCACCTTAAGAATAAGGATAAGGTTCCCGCATTGCACGGGAACCATAAGAGCGACCTATTATTTGATTGGTTTTAATCTTGCAGTAAAGTGCCTTAATACTGGAGGTTCATATTCAAAATCAAGCCCTTTCAAAGTAGCAAATTTGTCTTTTAACCCAATCAGAGCATCTGCAATGTAATCCATGTGGTCGTTGGTATAAACGCGTCTTGCAATAGTTAACCGCATAAACTCCATATCTGCATGTTTTTGTTTGCCTGTTTCGGGATCGCGCCCTAATAAGAATGAGCCTATTTCAACCGCACGAACACCAGATTCTAAATATAATGCATTAATAACCGCTTGTGCTGGGAACTGGTCGCCAGGAATATGCGGTACTAGTTTCTTACAATCCACAAATACCGCATGACCACCAGTAGGGTATTGAATTGAAATCCCTCCCTCACGTAAACGGTCTCCTAAATATTTAACTTGACCGATACGATAGTGTAAATATTCTTCCCCAGCCCCTTCTTCAAGGCCTTGAACCATGGCAGCCATATCACGACCAGCAAGACCGCCATAAGTAACAAACCCTTCCATTGGTACACAGCGCTGTCTAGCTAACGTAAATATCTTTTCATCATTCTTAATACAAACTAATCCACCAATATTCAATAATGGGTCTTTCTTAGCTGACATAGTTAATGCATCAGCATATTTGTACATATCCAGAATAATTTCTTTAATTGTTGAATTTTTATATTTAGGATCACGTTCTTTTATAAAATACGCATTTTCACAGAAACGCGCTGAATCCATAACAACAAAGATATTATGTTGTTTTGCTATTTCATAGACTTCTTTTAAGTTAGCCATTGATACTGGCTGGCCGCCGGCACTATTACAAGTAATAGTAGATACAATCGCCACAACATTTTCAGCGCCATGTTGTGCAATGTTATCCTTTAATTTTTGAATATCAAAGTTACCTTTCCAGTCATCATAGGTATCTGAGTCATAAGCTTTTTCTGTAACAATATTAACTGCTTTACAGCCATTTAATTCAACATGAGCAGCGGTAGTATCAAAGTGGAAATTAGAAATAAAGACAGGTTTTTTAGCACCACCTTGTTCCTGTTTTACTTTCAATAATACAGGAAATAACATGTTTTCAGCACCACGACCTTGGTGAGCAGGGATCACATAGTCATAATCGAACATCTCTTTAACTTTATCTTTTAAATCATAATAGTTACGAGATCCTGCATAGGCTTCATCACCAGTGATCATTGCTGCCCATTGATGATCACTCATGGCATTAGTACCTGAGTCGGTCAATAAATCAATATACACAGCACTGCTTGGTAGCAAGAATGGATTGTATCCAGCTTCTTTTAACGCAGCTTCACGCTCTTCTCTACTTGGAATACGGATATTTTCTACCATTTTAATACGGAATGGTTCTACAATTCTTTTAGCCATGATAATACCTTTAATTTTTCATTAAATAATAAATACAAAGGATCGTACTTATAAAAAATAAGCTATAACGAAACTTTTAGTTTAGAAAAACAAAAAAGGTTATTTATTTGGGAAAAAGAAGGCTAAAGAAATATCAATATTGAACCATTTCTTCATATAGAAGAAATGCCTTGATATGAGAGACTTGCTTAACGAAAACATACTATGACTCCTATCAAAAAGGAATTAGTACAACCAACAGCATCATATATATAACAGTTAAAAATATAAAGTAATAGAGATTGTCATATAATTATACCTATATCACATAATCATTAGATAATGCTAAGACAAATTGACTCAAGTCACACATTTAATTTTATTCGTTATTTTTTATAAGCTTGTAAATATTAAAACATAAAAAAAACAAAAAATAATTATTATTCATATCTGTAATTTAATAATTATAAAGAGTAATTTGGCTTTATTTAAATAACGCTTAACAAAAATAAAATGGGTAAAGTATGATTAGAATACTTTACCCATGATTCAAATAATTAACAATTACTGAGCATCTTTCCCATATTTAGGAGATCTAGGCCCATATAATATACCATTAGGCGTACCTGCAGATAATAACCTTGCACTTGTTATACCTGCAATTGTGTAACTTTTATCTGTCATGGTATCAACAATTTGATTAACAACCGCCGAAACTAAAACACCAATAATGCCATTGGAAGAAGAGTTATTTTCAGCACTCGATGCAGATGCCGAACCGCTCCATAATAATGCCCCTGTCCTCGCATCAACAAGTTTTGCATCCGCTGTGACACGTGTATCACTGGAAATAACCTGATAGCTAGTACCGTACTCTGTTATATTAAGGTATAACACAGCATCATTACCGAAAATTTCTCGGGTTTTGGCGGGCGGAACAGATTGGATATCCCCTGCGTTTATTAAACCATTTTGCTTAAATGTTTCTTCCACTACCGCTACAGGAAAAACATAGTAGCCAGCCTCCGCTAAAGGCAGGGCTGTTTGTGATAATAAACCATGACTAGCCTGTACTTCTGGAGAGCTATTCTGAGGTAATAACACTAAAATGCTTTTTGGCTTACTTTGATTAAACGCAGTATAATCAACTTTTGTTGGCTGTGCACAACCAGTTAATAACCAAGCCATCACCAGCCCGCTGAGTATGAATAAACGCCTCATTTTGCTTTCCCTTTATTTTTCATTAGAAAATCCATATACGCCGCAGATTCTGGATATAATTCTTTTTCAGCGTTGAACTCTTGCATTGCAAGGTCGATGGCTCCGGTTGTGGAATACAATAACCCTAAATGGGCGTGTAACCCCGGAGGGGTAGCAAGACCGTTTGCCTTACTCATTTCAAGGTTTTTTTTCAATGCTTGAATTTGTTCTTGAGGGCCAGTATCTGTTTGCTGGTAATATTGATAAATTGTAGTTTGATAACCATCCCAGTTATATAATGGTTTTGGCTCGTTAGCACAACCATTTAATAAAATGGCTCCAGCAAAAATAAGAAGTAATTTAAATTTCATCATATTCCCTTATTTAGCTGGCTGCCATGCACCACTTTCAATACCAACTACGAGATCATTCACAGCTTCCCTTATTGCTAAATCTAGCACCTTACCGTTTAGCGTAGAGTCATAACTTGCAGTTCCACCAAAACCGACAATTTCCCTATTTGATAATTCATACTCGCCTGCTCCCTGAGCTGAGAATACCACCTCGGAAGTTTGGACATTCACAACATTTAAATTAACTTTTGCATATGCGACTTGTGATTTACCACGGCCTAAAATACCAAATAGCTGTCTATCACCGACTTCTTTTCGACCAAATTCAGTGACATCACCGGTAATAACATATGTTGCACCTTTTAATTGCTGGGACTGGCCTTTAATTCCAGCTTCTTCTTTTAACTCTTGCATATTAGCCCGGTCTAATACATTAAAGCGCCCAGTTTGCTGAAGATGCGTCATTAAAATTGTTTTTGACTGATTACCTAAGCGGTCAACGCCATCTGAAAAAATGCCATTCATATAACTCGAACGGTTATCAAATTTGCCAATTGATATTGGGCTTTTAGGACCCGAGTAATTAGTATTATAAGTCGCAACTTTCTCTACTGCTAAAGAACGGGAAGATTCCTTTGCGCAACCACTTAATAATGCACTAGCAATAAAAATAGATGCGATGCTGATTTTAGATATATTCATTTAGCTGTCTCAATTAAAATTTAATTAGAATTAATTATTGCAGCTTTATTTTGCATCAAATATAAAACAGGGTCTAGTCAATATCACCTATTCAGTGATTTTATCTTTATTTCTATTTCATCCAATTGATAATATTCATAAAGTAACTCAGATTTATTAGATGAAATCAACTGTTTGATTAAAAAATGGAGGTAACATAAATTATTTAATCAGTAATCTTTAATGATGTAATATTTCATATCATCACTATTATTCTATCCCAATAAAAACATCCAACTGAATTATTCTAAATTATCTACCATTTATATAGCCAAATGGTAGATAATAATATAACCAATCACTGTTGTTTATTTTTCACTCAAATAGTAGATTATTATAAACATGCAGCTAACCAAAGTATAAAAAACAATCACATTCTATATATCGTTAGCTTATTTCCTTGTCGTACATCATAGCTCTTTTAATTTAACCCAATATATTACTTTATTGGTAGGGTTTGTATGAATTTGCAATAGATCATGACCAAAAAAGGATAAGAGGAATCTTATCCTTTTTTATTAACTATATTATTAATAATATATTACAATAGCATTAATGTACTGATTGATAAGAAACAGATGCACCTTTTTCTATGGTGCTTTCATCTGAATAAATACTGCCTATATCAATAAAAGACTGGTCGCTATCATTATAGACTTTGTTATACAGTGATAATTCCGGACGATGACGCAGCGTTTTTGTCGTTAAATCCATCATTAGATATTGCTGAGAACCCCTAACCCACTCTGAAACAATGACACCTTTATGACCAACTTTTAGCTCATGCATATTATTATAACCATTTTCGGCGATCAGTTCGAAAGTCCCATTGGTATGAAATTGCATTAAAGAAAATAACCGGCGAGAAGGCTCTTGAGCAATAACAAAAATATCACCATTAAGATTTTGTGCTGCTTCATTGATGCGAACAGGTAACCATTTACTACTAACCACCTGTTTCGTTGGTATATCCATAATAACCTCAAGTGACCCCATCTGATTACCGTAGCTGTACCACATCACCACTTTATCTCGATACGTTGCATAGGAAAAATTTGAATTACCTTCAATTTCCTCAGGAAATAACGACTTGGCTAAATTTCTCACATTCATAAAGTGTTCCCAAGTTATACCTTTATCTTGGCTGATAAAGATATTCTCATTACTCGCAACAATATATGCAGGTAGGCCTTTAGATTGGTAGATTTTCCCCGTGATCAACGCAGAGAATAACTCTCCAGATTTATCTTGCCAAGGTATTAACTCACTGATTGAGAAATCAATTAAATTAATTTTTCGGTAGCCATCTCTTAAAATAATTAAACACTCTTTTCTTTCACAGACTGCATTGTAAAAACTATCATCAGCACGAGTAATAAAACGCACACCTTGGTTATCTGCAAACAAAACTTGATAGCTATACTCACTAAAATTTGTATAGTTGTTATACAACGAATAATAGTAACTTTGGTTATTACTTTTTTGAGCAATAATCAACATGCCATTCTCAGCAGGAAAAGTAGTCGCCCAGTCATAATTTGCGATAACAGGCCCATTTTCATTATGTTTTTCCCACTGCCAATCAACTGTACCATCACGCACAAATACGAATACAATAAAAATAAAACTTAGCGCAAAAGCCAACGTTAATAAGATAAAATGCCTACTGAGAAATGGATTCATGACCGAACCTCCGTGACATAATCAGTTTTGCCTTGCTGTCGACGTAAATGCTTCAATAAATACTGAGCTTGATAATACGCATTACCGCGCTTAGATATTTTAAAATAGACCGCCACACACAAACCGATAAGAAAACTAATTCCCAACACAATTGAAACTGCAAAACTGATATATAACCCACCCGTATCAACAAGATTTATCCAATCCCAGTAGTCCCAGTACCCTCCTTTTTCCATAGTTTCAGCAATAGATAGTCCGAGAGCCATTAATACTAAGAAAATAAGAATCAAACCAGTGAATCCCCATAAGCCGTAATAAAACCCTCGTTCTTGGGGCGCACCTTTACCAATAAGGCTATATGCTAAACCATCTTGATGATTGTAGATGCCAAAGACGACTTGCTCTTTTGAGTTCTCTTGGAGATTTTTATGATAAACCTCAAGCTCATCCCCTTGAGCGATAAACAAACTATGGTTATTAAAGAGTGGCTCATTCGCCGACACTAAGACATCCAGATGTTCTTTATTTATTTGTAAGCTGATTTGATTAAGCTTTTGTTCTGTATCTCCTGCTGCAATGGTGACACTGAGGTTAGCAGTAATATTGGTTTTACCACGCGTAGAAGATAAAGAGGTTTGCTCTATGCCAATATTAGTGGCTTTATGTAATTTGGCAGGCTTAGTTTTCGTTTTTTTTATGCCTAAAATATCAATTTGCTGGTCTTGGCCATTAGTTTTATATTGTTCATCAATGACTAAATCCAGTGCCTTCAAAATTAATTTACGCTTCGAACTTAAAATATGTTTTATTTCTGCAAGCACTAACACAAATAATACAATACCAGTAAAAGCTGCGCAGCCTAACACTGCCACAAGTATTATCATTAAAAAATTATCATCAGCTTCAATAAAACAGTAATACACTGCAGGTATTAGTGCCATTAAAAACAATGAAATTAAAAATTGTATTCCAAGCTTACGAGTAAAACCGACCGTTCTATCTGGCTCTAAGCGTCCTTTGGTTTCATGATATACCCAGTTAACCCAATAACTGCCATCATTCATCTGTTCTGCACAAATAATCAGTACATCGCCCTTTTTCAACCTATCCAAAAATATTTGGCTGTTTTTAAAGTCATCTTGATTGAAAAAAAACACTTTATCTGATGCTAACAACCTCACCATACCTATCGGGGTGACATTTTTATAATCACACTGTGTTAAAGTCGTTTGAAAATACTGAACGCCCATAAATGATGCCTATTTGTTATAGTAAATTTAACATTATGATATTAAATAAAGGTATATTGCCCTAGAAAAACTTACACTATAATAAAATAATTCAGACAATGACGAGCATCTGTAAATAACAATTACTCGGGGCCTTCCCCTATAAATAGGCGACTCCTACTAGTAAAGCCAATAATTACTGATAAACTTGCATTCAATACAAAATTGGTGGGTAAAATGTAGCAAGAGCGCCATTTTCTCCCTTCTTCTAACAATAATTTTGAATAAAAGCGATGACATCACAACCTGCATACAAGCAAATTCAGTCTTACATTTTACGCAGTATTGATTTAGGGGTTTTTAAGCCAGAAACTCAAATCCCTACCGAACTTGAACTCTGTGCACAGTTCAATGTAAGCCGTATGACGGTAAATAAAGCTATTTCAGAATTAAGTCAGAAAGGTATCCTAAATCGTATTGCAGGAAAGGGCACTTTTGTTGCAACTCAAAAACATGAGCTTCCTGTTACCAAGGCGTTTGATATTTTTGATGAAATATCTGTAAGTGGTAATAAATATAGTGGTCACCAGTTGCAACTGAAAGTCATCCTTGCTTCCGCAGAAATTGCATTACAACTTGGTATTACAGAAGGAAGTGAAGTCGGATATTGTAAAGTGCTCCACTTTGAAAATGATATCCCTTTAATGTTAGAAGAACGCTACGTGAACCATGCTATTGCACCTGAATTTGTAAAACAAAAATACGGCGATACGGAAACACCAAGCGGCTATTTACAACGCCATTTTCCTGTCAGTGAAATGGAACATACCATTGAAGCGGCACTTGCGACAAAATCAATTGCACAATCGTTATCAGTAAAAGAAAATTCCCCTTGTTTACAACTCAGTCGACGCACTTGGACTGGCAATACATTAATTAGCTACGTCAACATGACCTCTGCAGGCTCTCGTTATAAATTAAAATTACATACCCGTATTGATAATAATCTATAAAAAAATGGGGCAATAATGCCCCAAAACGACTGATAAAAATAAAAAAAACATCAAGCACATCTACATCACAAACAATAATTTCCCCCTTACATTCCTTGGTAAATTGGCCCCTCTCCCCCTTGTGGTGCAGTCCAAGTTATATTTTGTAATGGGTCTTTAATATCGCAAGCCTTACAATGTAGGCAGTTTTGCGCATTAATTTGCAGTTTTTCTTGGTTAATTTCCCCCAAGACTTCATATACACCTGCGGGGCAATAACGCGTTTCTGGAGCCGCATATTTAGCTAAATTAATTTGGATTGGCACTGTGATATCCGCCAATTTTAAATGGCAAGGCTGGTCTTCTTCATGGTTAGTATTTGATAAAAATACAGATGAAGCCTTATCAAAAGTCAGCACACCATCCGGTTTTGGATATATTATTGGTTGAAATTTACTCGCTTCTTTTATATTTTCATGATCAGCTTGCTTGAGCTTCAGTGTCCAAGGGCTTTTCCCCTTCAACAGTAGCTGTTCAGCCCCAAATAACATTGAGCCAATAACTAACCCTTTTTTCATATATGGCTTAAAATTGCGTGTTTGATAAAGTTCTTGATATAGCCAACTATCCTCAAATAGCTGGCGAAATAATGATTTAAATCGCGAATAATCTACCGTTTCATGATGTAAAGAACCAAACAATGCCTCAGCTGCTAATGACCCACTTTTAACTGCACAATGAGTTCCTTTTATGCGTGCAGCATTTAAAAAGCCTGCATCATCACCAATTAATGCACCACCAGGAAAACTTAGCTCAGGTAATGCAGCAAGGCCTCCTGCTACCATACTTCTTGCTCCGTAGCTAATCCGTTTACCACCAGACAAAAAACCACTAAAAGCAGGATGCGTTTTTAAACGCTGAAACTCTTCAAAGGGAGATAAATATGGGTTTTCATAATTCAGACCAACAACTAACCCAACAGCCACGAGGTCTTCACCGTAATGGTAAGCAAAACCACCTCCATAAGTGTGATTATCTAATGGCCACCCTACTGAATGGATCACAACCCCTGGCTGATGCTGTTCTTTTGGGATCTGCCAAATTTCTTTGATCCCTAACCCATAAGTTTGCTTACCGCTGTTTGCAGCTAAATCAAAACGTTCAATTAATTGTTTACCTAGTTGCCCCCGACACCCTTCGGCAAAAAAGGTCATTTTAGCAACTAAATTCATCCCAGCTTGGTACATCGCGGTGGGCGAGCCAGCTTTATCTAATCCCATATCCCCTGTCGTCACGCCAATCACGCTTCCTGCGTCATCAAATAGCACCTCAGTAGCCGCAAACCCAGCGAAAACATCTACACCTAACGCCTCTGCTTCAACCGCCAAAGCCGCGCTAATTTGACCTAGACTCCCAATTAAATTGCCATTATTTTTTAAACTACTTGGTAATAAAGATAATGGTAACTGATTGAATTTATTTTCTTTTAGCCATAAAAAACGGTCTTGGGTTACTGCAGTTAAAGGGGCTGTTACCTTTTGCTGCCAATCTGGTAGTAATTCATCTAAAGCGCGAGGGTCAATTACGGCTCCTGATAAAATATGCGCCCCTATTTCTACCCCTTTATCAATTAAACAAACGGAGAGCTCAGCCCCTTTTTCTGCGGCTAGCTGTTTTAAACGAATTGCTGCCGATAACCCTGCAGGCCCACCACCGACAATCAGGACATCGAACTCCATCGATTCCCGCTCGGGAGCCTCGTTTATATTCTCAATGTTGTCGATAGCCATATGCCCTCTCTTACGCCAATGCTTTATCAAATTCAGGTAAGATCTCAAATAGATCGCCAACAATGCCATAATCCGCCACTTGGAAAATAGGCGCGTCAGGATCGCTATTAATGGCGACGATCACTTTACTTTCTTTCATACCTGCAACATGTTGAATTGCGCCAGAAATTCCAACTGCGATATACAAATCGGGCGCCACAATTTTCCCTGTTTGCCCAACCTGATAATCGTTAGGAACATAACCAGCATCGACTGCCGCGCGCGAAGCCCCTACTGCGGCACCCAGTTTGTCAGCAATGGTTTCTAATAAAGCAAAATTCTCACCAGAACTTAAACCGCGACCACCAGAAATCACGACTTTAGCGGAACTCAATTCTGCACGGCTTACTTGTGTTAACGATTGGCTCTTTAATAGTGCTCGCTGGGGGAGTTGTGCAAGGGTAACATTTTCAATTTGAGCGCTATTTTGCGTTTCTTTTGCGCCAGAAAATGCAGAGCTTCGCACGGTGATCACGACTTGTTGACCATTATTCTGCACTGTTGCCAATGCATTCCCCGCATAAATAGGACGAATGAATGTTTGTGAGTCAATGACTTGAGTAATATCTGAAATTTGAGCAACACCTAGTGTTGCGGCGACACGCGGAGCAATATTTTTCCCAAATGTTGTCGCAGGAAACAACAAATGTGTATAGCCTTTAGCAACCGCAACAATCGCACTGGTGATTGGCTCAGCTAATTGCCCTTCAAGCTCATCAGATTGAATTTCTAGAACTTTATTAACACCTTTGATGCTCGCAGCTAATTGAGCAACTGAAGCTGTCTGGCTCCCAGCAACGAATAAGTGTAGTTCACCACCAGCAGCAAGAATTTCATGAGCAGCGGTAATATTATGATAAGTTGATGATTTTATTGTTTGATTATCATGTTCGACAATCACTAACACTGATGTTTGGCTCATATTCATTTCCCTCTGTTAAATCACTTCTTTCGCTTGCAGTTCACTGACTAATGCGGTTGCACTACTTAGTAATGTACATTGCCCAACACGCTTTTTCGGCTCACTGACCTTGAGCGTTTTAACTTGCCCCAATGGTGAAAAATTCATATCAGCAATATCAATGATATCTAGAGGTTTTTTCTTTGCTTTCATAATATTAGGTAAAGTTGCATAGCGAGGTTCATTTAACCGTAAGTCTGTTGTCACGACTGCTGGCAATGGCATTTCTAACGTTTCTAACCCCCCATCAATTTCCCGTGTCACTTGCAGTGTTCCACCGTCGATTTTAATTTGTGAAGCAAATGTCGCTTGTGGGTAATCTAATAATGCCGATAACATTTGACCTGTTTGGTTACAGTCATCATCAATTGCCTGTTTACCTAACAAAATCAGGTCAGCTTGTTCTTTATCGACAATTTGTTGTAGTAAGCGAGCAATATCCAACGGCTCTAACGCTAACTCTGCGGGTCGCTGAATTAAAATGGCGCGGTCGGCACCAATTGCCATCGCACTACGCAGCGTTTCTTGGTAACTAATATCCCCCACAGAAACAGCGATCACTTCAGTCGCTTTGCCGGATTCTTTTAAACGTACTGCTTCTTCTACAGCAATTTCATCAAATGGGTTAATTGCCATTTTGACATTAGCCAATTCCACCCCAGAGCCATCAGCTTTAACTCTCACTTTAACGTTATGGTCAATCACTCGCTTCACTGCGACTAAAATTTTCATCGTAACTCCTATCCAATTCTTCAACGATTGGCTTATATAAAGAGGATTCAAAATCGTTTTTAGGTTGAGAGAAGCCCTAGCAGTGAAAAATTCACTACTATTGGCTTGCTCAATTATCTTTTAAATAAATCTGTTAATAATTAAATAAGGGGTATTTCACATTATTTTGTTGTAGGTAATATCAATTTATCAGCAACAGACATTGGCCATTTTTTTATCGCGATATAATAAATAATACTGGTTGCAACTAAACCGACAATCCATGAAATATCAACACCACCCAGTTTTTCAACTAAAGGACCGGTATAGAAACCTGTTGAAATAAAAGGTAATTGGATCAATACCCCAACAACATAGGTCACGATCCCTACTTTATTCCAGCGACCATAACGGCCATCAGGGTTTGCAAGTTCAGGTACATCGTAGCGACCTTTTGTCACCCAATAATAATCCACTAGGTTTATCGCACTCCAAGGAGTGAAAAATGCCAGTAAAAATAATAAGAAAGAAGAGAACAGTTTTAGAAAAGAATGTTGCCCTGCCAACCCTAAAGCTGTCGAAAAACTCACCATCAGAATAATGAAAAATAACCGCTGCCCACGAGAAATTTGGCTTTTACCACGGAAGCCACACCAAATCGCAGCCATCGACATAAAACTACCGTAAGCATTTAGAGCCGTTATTGTGACCTTACCAAAGAAAATACTGATATATAACAACGCCGCAATTAACCCTGTACTACCTAAGCCCACAATATAAGCAACTTCATTACCCGCAAATTTATTCCCTGCAAGGGCCGCCGCAAATACACCTAAAATCATAGAGGCTTGCGTACCAATAACAGTCCCTGCACCTACTGCCATAAATGCTTTAATTGTTGGCGTTTTTGTCGGTAAATAACGCGAGTAGTCCGCAACATAAGGGCCAAATGCAATTTGCCAAGATGCTGATAATGACATGGCTAATAAAAAGTGCGTCCAATCAAAATGACGATTTTCCAGTAATACCGAAACATCATTCATATAAAACAGACGGAAAAATAGATAAAAGAACGTAATCACTCCAATCACGCTCGCTGCTTTTCCGAGAATATGAATAATTCGGTAGCCACAAATGGTGATCCCAATAATCACGGCACCAAATATTAAAATCCCCATCCAGTCACTTACATGCATAAGCTGACCAACCGCTTGCCCCGCTAATACCGTGCCACTGGCAGAGAACCCAACATACATCATGCATACTAATAAAATAGGGATAACGGCACCGTATACCCCAAACTGCACACGGCTAGAAATCATTTGTGGTAACCCCAGCTTTGGCCCTTGCACTGCATGCAAAGCCATTACTGAACCACCTAGCAATTGGCCAATAAATAAGCCGATTAATGACCAGAACACGTCCCCACCAAGTACTACAGCTAATGCACCGGTTACAATTGCTGTTATCTGCAAATTAGAACCGAACCAAAGTGTAAATTGACTCGATAAGGTGCCATGGCGTTCAGACTCAGGAATGTAATCGATGGAACGAGCTTCGATTAGTGGTACATTCTCCTGCCGACTTTTTTGCCCTGTCGCGATGTCGTTTGATACTGTCATGGTAACTCCTCTTTAAGCAAGGCTGGCCTAAAGAATGAACCAATTAATCGTAATGAACCCGCAATAACTACAATCGTAAGGTACAGTTATTAACCATTACGCTGGATGATGTTTTATCTATTATTCATCCACAGTAACTAATTGAAATACATTCTTAAACCTGATTGTTGTTGTGTTTTAATTCCATGATCCTGTTGTCAGGTAGTGCTCCTATGCTGCCTTATGAACGAGTAGCCGCCTGTCCCGCCTACTCGCTCATTATTTTTAAAATAAATTAAATCGCATCTAAAACCGCACGAGAAATAATGATCTTTTGGATCTCCGAAGTACCTTCAAAAATCCGTAAAATTCGTGCATCACGTACATAACGTTCTAATGGAAGGTCACGAATATAGCCATACCCACCATGAAGCTGTAATGCAGCATCAGTCACGAAACCAGCACATTCAGCAGCAAATAATTTTGCTGTGGCTGACTGCAAGCTAAAGCGCTCTCCTGAATCACGTAACTCAGCGGCGCGCCATGTCAACATACGTGCGGCTTCAAGTTGCGTGTGCATATCGGCGATACGCCATTGTGTCCCTTGGTATGCAGCTAATGGTTTTTTACCAATTTGACGTTCTTTGACCCAACCTAAAGCACTTTCCATCGCTGCCCGAGCAATACCGAGCGAAGTTGCTGCCACTTCGACACGGCCTTTATCTAGTACTTCCATTGCCGTATGGAACCCTTTATTTTCCTCACCTAATAAGGCAGATTCAGGTAGCCAACAATTTAAAGCTAATTCATAAATCGTACTGCCACGTAGCCCCATGGTTTTCTCTGGCTGTGAAAAGGCCACGCCTTCTGTGCCTTTTGGGATCATAAAAGCGCTGATCCCGCGGGCTCCTGCCTCAACATCTGTTTTGGCATACAACACGATAAAATCGGCTTCTTTAGCATTGGTAATATAGTGTTTGTTACCTCGGATACGCCAGCCGCTGTTTTCACGTGTAGCGACTGTTCGCATATCGGCTGGGTTAGAGCCAGCAGCTGGTTCTGTTAAACCGAATGCTCCTAACATTTCACCTGTTGCCGCTTTCGGTAGCCAATATGCTTTTTGTTCTTCCGTTCCCCCCACTAAAATTGAATCTGTTGCTAGGAAATGGGCTGTTAATGCAGATGAGGTAGATGCACAAGCTGCCGCCACAGCCTCAACAACCCTACTCATCGCAATACTACCAATACCAAAACCACCATACTGTTCAGGTAAATTGATCCCCCAGCACCCCATTTCTCCCAACGCTTGTAGACTTTCAGCACAGAACGTTTCGGTTTCATCATAGCGTTGTGCATTAGGTTGCAAAATGTCGTGACATACTTTTTCTACTGCATCAACAATTGCCTGTTCAGTTTCATTAATTTCAAAGCTCATAACATTGTCTCCGCATTTTTAGTTGTTGTTTTCGCTGGCTTATAAATAGCATTTGCCTCACCTAATACAGGGGCTCGTAATGTTGAATGTGGCTTATTACCATTGAAAAAAACGGGCTGAGAAATCAACGGGGTACCACCATCATTTAAATAAGTGAGTACTTGGCGTACTTGTGCATGCTCGCTCTGTGTTGCTTGCTGTAAATCATGGATTGGTGAAGCCGGTACCCCTGCGTTTAACAATAAATCACACACTTCTTCAACGGTTTTTTGGCAAGTCCAGCTTTCGATCTCTTTTCTTAAATCCGCTTGGTGTTGCGTTCTGGTGGGGTCATCAAAATAACGGGGGTCTTGACAAAGCTCAGTTTTCCCCATGCACTCGCAAAAACGTTGAAATAGTTTTTCACTGGCAATCGCTATTACCACTAAACCATCTTTTGCATGGTAAGTATCAAATGGCGTAGAAACAGGATGGCGATTCCCAACTAAACTTGGTGCTTTATTATGAGCAAATAAGTTTGAAAGCCCGGTTAATTGCATACTCAGTAACACATCAACCATAGCAACATCAATGTATTGTGCCGCCTCATTGTGTCGTTCTCGGGCAAATAACGCGCTGCTGATCGCCCATGAAGCAAACATACCAGCACAGACATCTCCGATAGATTCGCCACTACGCGTTGGCCCCGTTTCAGGGAACCCTGTGACACTCATTAAACCTGACATCGCTTGTGCCACAATGTCATACGCAGGGTAACTTGCTAATGGGCTGTTTTGACCAAACCCTGAAATACTGGCATAGATTAATTTAGGGTTATGATTTTTTAAGCTATCAAAATCAATACCGAGCCTTTTAGTAACACCGGGGCGGAAGTTTTCAACAACAACATCGCTTTCTTTAACTAATCGAAAAAGAATAGCGCGGTCTTCATCCGCTTTAAGATCCAGCTCAATGCTACGTTTCCCACGATTAATCAAGCCGTAATAAACGCTTTCACCATCAATAAAAGGCCCTAAATGGCGGCTATCATCACCATGATTAGGCACTTCAATTTTAATGACTTCAGCACTAAGATCAGCCATCATACCGGTGCAATAAGGACCCGCTAATACACGGCTTAAATCGATCACTTTGATCCCTGCCAGTGGCCCTTGTTTTTTCTGAATTGATGCAGCATTCATACTGAATTCCTTATTATTCCAGAATGTTGCCGGCTCAACAGTCGCCGGCAAACAACATTACTTAACCATTGGCAAATTAAGCCCTTGCTGTTTGGCGCAGTTAATTGCAATGTCATAACCTGCATCCGCATGGCGCATAACCCCCGTTGCTGGGTCATTATGTAAGACACGAGCTAAACGCTTATCGGCAGCATCTGTTCCATCACAGACAATGACTACGCCTGAATGCTGAGAAAAGCCCATACCCACACCACCACCATGGTGTAAGCTAACCCATGTAGCGCCTCCCGCAGTATTTAATAATGCGTTCAATAGCGGCCAGTCAGAAACGGCATCAGAACCATCTTTCATTGATTCTGTTTCACGGTGCGGGCTTGCCACTGAACCTGAATCTAAATGATCACGCCCAATCACAATAGGTCCTTTTAATTCGCCACTTTTCACCATTTCATTAAAAGCTCGGCCTAACCTTTCTCTATCTTTTAACCCTACCCAACAGATGCGTGCTGGCAGACCTTGAAAAGCAATGCGCTCACGGGCCATGTCTAGCCAATTATGTAAGTGCTTGTCGTCAGGCAATAACTCTTTGACTTTTTGATCGGTTTTATAAATATCTTCGGGGTCTCCCGATAAAGCGACCCAACGGAATGGACCGATCCCTTCACAAAATAATGGTCGAATATAAGCAGGAACAAACCCAGGAAAATCAAAGGCATTACTGATACCTTCATCCTTAGCCATTTGTCGAATATTGTTACCATAGTCAAAAGCAGCAGAGCCACGTTTTTGCATTGTCAACATGGCATCCACTTGAACCGCCATACTTTTCTTAGCAGCTTTCGTGACCTCAGTTGGAGCGGTTTCTTGTTTTTCTCGCCATTGATTTAATGACCAGCCTTGAGGTAAATAGCCATGAACAGGGTCATGAGCACTCGTTTGGTCAGTCACAGAATCAGGGGTTATATTGCGCTTGACTAACTCACTGTAAATATCTGCGGCGTTACCTAATAGCCCCACAGATACCGGCTTACCTGTCGCTTTTGCTTCTTCAATGTATTGCAATGCTTCATCGAGTGAAGTGGCTTTTTTATCCACATAACGGGTTCTTAAACGGAAGTCGATACGGCTTTCATCACATTCAACCGCAATCATGCTAAAACCGGCCATCGTCGCGGCTAAAGGTTGCGCTCCTCCCATTCCACCGAGCCCTCCCGTTAAAATCCAACGGCCCGCAGCATTGCCATCAAAATGTTGTTTTGCAAGTGAAACAAAAGTCTCATAGGTACCTTGAACTATCCCCTGAGAACCAATATAGATCCATGAACCCGCGGTCATCTGCCCATACATCATCAAACCTTTGCGATCTAACTCATTAAAGTGCTCCCAATTCGCCCAATGTGGAACAATATTTGAGTTGGCAATTAGTACACGTGGAGCATCTGGATGAGTAGGAAATACTCCGACAGGTTTACCTGACTGAACTAACAAGGTTTGGTCGTCTTCCAATGTTTTTAATACTTCTAAAATTTTGTCATAACATTCCCAATCACGGGCTGCACGACCGATACCACCATAAACCACTAAGCTTTGAGGGTGCTCAGCAACATCGGGGTCTAAATTATTTTGGATCATCCGGTACGCGGCTTCAGTCAGCCAGCTTTTACAGGCTTTTTCACTGCCTCGTGGAGCGCGGATCACTCGAGTTAAGTCTGTACGGTTTTGCATGGTTGTATCCCCTATCATCCATTTTCAATTAACTTTAAATTAACAATTTTCTACGGTGATAATCTACGAGATACCTTGTTAGCGACAATTCACCTTTATTTTCAGGTCAGTTAACTGATTTAAAATCAATACATTAAATCAATATCAACGTGCTCGAGACTATCTATTCATTGAAATCATTTATCTTGCATTCAAATATATATACATTTAATTCACAAAGTATATACATTTAAATTTGAATTTTTATACGAACAGTGGAAAAAGGGGAGTCAGAAAAGTTATACAACAACAAGTAGCTCTCTGTTTCTATGGAAAAAGTTGTATATACATTTAATTTTATACATAGAAACAAGCAAATAGCTGAAATGGGAGATACTTCACATTCCGTAAAAATAGAAAAATGAACAGATAACACGGCTAGAACTCACTCTAATGAGATAAGCTCTTCACAAAACAGGTCACTTATAAAAGATAAATACCAAATTAATAGTTATCTATTTTTGCAATACATTAAATTTAGGGTGGGATAATCTACCCTAAATTTAAATATATTACTAAGTGACCCTTTATGACTAAAATTACTAAGAATATTGTCTATTCCCCCGAAAATACTCACTGTATAAAAAATAACAGCTCGAATAAAAAATCACTCCCAAGTTCTATTCACAGAATTAAAATAGCGTTAGAATCAATTTTAGAATCATTCAGGTTATCAATAATAAATAAAAGAAAACAGACATTAAATAATAAAAGTAAAATTATTTCCCTTAAGCAATACTTTAAGAATCTTAGTAAATATAAAAAAGAAATTATTCATGATAAAAATTCAACTTCAATTATATTAAAAACTAAAATAGAAAGATTTACTCCAAATAGTGATGATAAAACGACATCTACCGCTCTGGGTCACATTCTTGAATCTGATGGATTTACTTTTGATAGGGAACTATCTGATAAATTCAACAAAGATTTCAATAGAATGAATGTTTATTTACACACCCCATATCGCCAAGAAAACACAGTAAATATTAAAGATGCAAGAGTTCTTACTGCAAAATTCGGTTCAGAAAACGCACAAATAATATCACAAATCACTCATCAAGGCTTTCTTGCCGACCCGCTCACTCGTTTACATAAAATAAACAAAGATGATAATTATATTATAGGAAATAACGCTATAGATACAATCCAAAATGATGAATCAATTGATGATATGAGAACTAGTTTTACGATTAAAGAAACAGAAAATGGCGATTGTATCATTACGGCTAATAAAAAATTTAAATATATAAATGTAACTACTAGTTTTGGTCGTGAATTGCCAAACTTATTAATCTCAGTCGAAAGAAAAACCTATTTAACTAAACGTGACGACGGCACACTTGAATTAATGAATAATAATAATGGTGTTTTAAAACATATTAATGATAATAAAGATAAGCTTAAAATTACTATTATAAAAAAATAATACAGAAAGCATTGGTATTAAATACTTCGAGCTATTACACTCCCACAGCCCGAAGTATTTAATATATTCTCACTAACCGCCTAAATAAGCATTTCTGACAGCCTCATTGGCTAACAAGGCTTTTCCACTGTCTTCCAGGACAATACGCCCATTTTCCAGTACATACCCGCGATCAGCGAGTTTCAAAGCTTGATTAGCATTTTGCTCAACAAGGAAAATGGTCATTCCTTCTTCCCGTAGCTGTTGAATCGTATCAAAAATTTGCATAATAATAATCGGAGCCAACCCTAGTGACGGCTCATCGAGTAACAACAATTCAGGCTGACTCATTAAAGCACGCCCTATGGCAAGCATTTGTTGTTCCCCACCTGACATCGTCCCCGAGCGTTGGTTTCGACGTTCATAGAGCCTTGGAAATAGCGTATATACTCGTTCAATACGTTCTTGATACTCTTGGCGATTAGCGAAAAATCCCCCCATGGCGAGGTTTTCTTCTACCGTCATACGAGAAAATACACGCCGCCCTTCTGGCACTAATGCAATATCTTCACGCATAATTTTCGATGTAGGTAATTGCGTAATATCCACACCTCGGTAGATAACTTGGCCTTCAGATGCTCGAGGGTCGCCACACAAGGTGCTTAATAAGGTTGTTTTCCCTGCACCATTAGCACCAATTAGGGTCACAATTTCACCCTTTTGAATATTTAAGCTGATCCCATGCAGTGCTTGTATCTTCCCATAGTGAGTAGAAACTTTTTTAAACTCTAACATCAGTAAGCTTCCCCCAAATAGGCCTTAATCACATCTGGATGTTGGCGAATTTCATTTGGTGTACCATTGGCTAATGGCGTACCTTGATTCACAACATAAATACGGTCTGAAATCCCCATCACTAATTTCATATCATGTTCAATTAATAAGATAGAAACATTATGATGGCTGCGTAATTCAGCAATTAATTCATCTAAGTCATTAGTTTCTTTAGGGTTAAGTCCTGCTGCGGGTTCGTCTAACATCAAAATTTCAGGGCGAGTCACCATACAGCGTGCGATCTCTAAACGTCGTTGTTGCCCATACGCTAAATTACCTGCTTGCCGATTAGCAAACGGTAATAGGTCAACTCGCTCCAACCATTTTACCGCATTATCAAGAGCTTCTGACTCTGCACGGCGAAAACCTGGAGTCTTTAAAAGACCAGAAAAAATACCACTTTTCAAATGTTGGTGTTGCGCAACAAGTAGGTTCTCAATGACAGTCATTTCTTTGAACAACCGCACGTGTTGAAAAGTTCGGATAACCCCTAAACGCGCGATAGCTTGCCCTGATAGGCCTTCAAGGTGTTTATCATGGTATAAGATAGTGCCACTAGTCGGCTTATAAAAGCCAGTTAAGCAGTTAAAAATGGTTGTTTTCCCTGCGCCGTTAGGCCCAATTAAGGACACTATTTCACCCTGATTAATCCCTAGTTCGACATCATTAACCGCAAGTAAGCCACCAAAACGCATGGTTAAGCCACTGACCTGTAATAAAGGGGAAGTTAATTGACTCATGCGCCCTCCCCTTCAGGTACTTTTTTAACCTGCATTTGTCGACGTTTCATTGGTAATAAGCCTTGTGGCCGCCAAATCATCATCAATACCATCAATGCCCCCAATAACAACATGCTGTATTGGTTAAGGTCACGCATCATTTCCCTTGATACAACTAAGATAATAGCGGCTAAAATCACCGATGTTTGCGAGCCCATTCCCCCAAGTACAACAATAGCCAGTACAAATGCAGACTCAACAAAGGTAAATGACTCTGGGCTAATAAACCCTTGTCTTGCGGCAAATAATGTCCCCGCAAACCCCGCAAAAGCGGCACTAATAGTAAAAGCGGTTAATTTAATTCGCGTTGGACTCAAGCCTAGTGAGCGACATGCAATTTCATCTTCACGCAACGCTTCCCACGCACGGCCTAACGGCATTCGAAGCAGCCGATTAATGATAAACAGCGTCAATACAACTAGCAGTAGCGCGACAAAATAGAGAAAAATAATCCGATCACCAGGGCTATAATCTAACCCAAAAAAGTTATGGAATGTGTCCCATCCCTCTTTTGCTGTACGGCTAAACTCAAGACCAAACAATGTAGGTTTAGGTAACTGGCTAATCCCATTCGGCCCACCTGTGATCTCAGTATTATTGAGTAATAAAATACGTACAATTTCCCCAAAACCGAGCGTCACAATCGCAAGATAGTCACCTCTTAATCTCAGAACAGGGAAGCCTAGTAAAAAACCGGCTAATGCCGCGGTTAACCCTGCAATCGGTAAACTTTCCCAGAAACCAAAACCATAGTAATGATTTAATAACCCGAAAGTATAAGCGCCTATCGCATAGAAGCCTGCATAACCTAAAACCAGTAAACCAGAAAGGCCAACAACAACGTTTAACCCCAACCCTAACATCACATAAATTAGTGTTAAAGTCGCAATATCAACACTTCCACGTGAAACTAGAAATGGCCAAATAATTGCAGCAATAATGATTATGACCGCTAAGATTTTCTGTTTTGTTGTGGAACCATCAAAATCAGGAATAGACCAAGCTTTCTTAGGAACGCCTTTCCATACTTTACTTAACGTTGGGCGGACAAGCTGGTACACAAAAATGACGACAATCCCTGCAAGAATCCAATTCCAACGAACAGAATCCCCCATTGTGACAACCAGTTTTGTTCCATCAAGTGTAAGTTGCATCCCCATCATAAATAACGCCAGCACAAAAAAAGTGGCTGAGGCTACAATGGCGTTAATCCAATTTTCTTTTCTCATACTTTTTCGACCTCCGGGCGTCCCAGAATGCCGGTAGGCATGATTAATAACACACCGATTAATAAACCAAATGACACGACATCTTTGTATTCAGTGCTCAAATATGCAGAAGTCATCGCTTCAGCCACACCAAGAATTAAACCACCTAGCATGGCGCCAGGAATACTGCCTATTCCACCTAATACTGCTGCCGTAAAGGCTTTCATCCCAGCCATAAAGCCAATATATGGGTTAATAACACCATAAAATTGCCCTAACAAAACACCGGCTACTGCGGCCATTGCAGCACCAATAACAAAAGTTAACGAAATGACTCGGTCGGTATTAATGCCAAGTAAACTCGCCATTTTTAAGTCTTCAGCACAAGCACGACAGGCTCTTCCCATCTTTGAATAACGAATAAATACGGTTAACGCCAGCATCGCTAGCAGTGTTACCACCCATATTGTTAACTGCATTTTCGTAACTGTTGCTGCAAAACCATCACTTTCACCGAGCACCCATTGCCCTGTAATTAGGCTTGGTAACGCTAAGTCCCGTGAACCTTGTGACAAACTGACATAGTTTTGTAGAAAAATAGACATCCCGATCGCCGAGATCAATGCAATTAAACGTTTAGAATGACGTACAGGCCGATAAGCAACACGCTCAATACTCCAACCATAAGCACTGGAAACAACGATCGCGGCAACAAATGCCGCAGCGACTAAGATCCAGCCAACGTCAATCCCAAGCATCATTAAGCCTGCGATCACAATAAAAGAAACATAGCTGCCTATCATATACACTTCGCCATGAGCAAAGTTAATCATACCAATGATGCCGTACACCATGGTATAACCTATAGCGATGAGTGCGTAGGTGCTGCCAAGAGTCAATCCATTAAGGAATTGCTGAATAAAATAAAGAATTTGATCTGACATAAGACTATCCTTTCGAACTGC
The DNA here is from genome assembly GCF_049545585.1 of Providencia sp. NPDC089933. Lineage (NCBI taxonomy): Bacteria > Pseudomonadati > Pseudomonadota > Gammaproteobacteria > Enterobacterales > Morganellaceae > Providencia > Providencia sp. NPDC089933. The sequence continues at coordinate 232,348 of NZ_JBMWDT010000007.1, read as the reverse complement.
TTGTCCTATGTAGAGAACAGAAGCCGGAAGAAAGTGACTCTCTTCCGGTTCTTATTCACTACTTTGGAACACGACTCGCGACTATTTTACAGAGGTGGAAGTCCCATCTTTGTGCCATTCAAATACACCAAACTCGAAACCTTTCAAGTCCCCGTTTGGCTGCCAGCTTAGCGTTCCCATTACAGTTTCAACTGGATTTGCTTTCAAATCTTTGACTAAATCTTCAGGCTCAACACTACCTGTACGCTCCATTGCCGTAGTTAAACCTTGGATAGCAGCATAAGTTGTCCACACAAATGGCCCTGTTGGATCTTCTTTTTTCGCTTTAATTGCATCAACAATAGGTTGGTTAGTGGCAACTTGGTCATAGCGCTTTGGTAATGTGACTAGCATCCCTTCCGAAGCATCACCAGCGATATTCGATAATGACGAGTTACCAACACCTTCAGGCCCCATAAAACGGATGTTTAGACCAGATTGCTTCGCTTGGCGTAAAATTTGCCCCATTTCTGGGTAATAACCACCGAAGTATACAAAATCTACGTTTTCTTTTTTCAGCTTCGCCACTAATGCTGAAAAATCTTTGTCACCAGCGGTAACCCCTTCAAACATCACTTCTTTTACACCAGCTTTATTGAGGTTTTCACGAACAGAGCGCGCTAAACCTTCACCATACTGCTGTTTATCGTGTACCACAGCGATACGAGTTGGCTTAACCTCATCTAAAATATATTTAACTGCGGTAGGCCCTTGGTCAGAGTCTAAACCCGTCGTACGCAATACCATTTGGTAACCACGGGTAGTGAGGTCGGCGTTCGTTGCCGCAGGGGTGATCATAATCACGCCTTCATCTTCATAGATATCCGATGCAGGCTGAGTAGAAGAAGAGCACAGATGACCAATAACATGGCGAATACCATCATTGATTACTTTATTGGCAACTGCAACTGCTTGCTTCGGGTCACAAGCGTCATCGTATTCAACTGCAACTAGTGTATTACCATTAATGCCACCTTTTGCATTAATATCTGCAATAGCTTGACGCGCTCCTGTAAATTCCATATCACCATATTGAGCCACTGGCCCTGACATTGCGCCAACAACCGCAATTTTAATTTCCTTTGCCCATCCCGCAGAGCTGAATGCCATCGCGATACAGCCCGCTAATAATGCTTTATTCATATTCTTCATTTTATCGTCCCCGTCTTCATGGTTCTGAGTGTTTGTATTTGATTTGTAGTAGATTATTATGGTTGACAGGTACAATGCCTGATATTTCAAAATACAGCGAATAAGGCTATATATTTCATAACATTAAACAAGATAATTATGCTAAATAGCAAATGGATATGGTAGGTAATTACATTAGATGCAGAATAAAAAACTAATGTGTTTAAGTGGTTTTTATGTAAATACCAGTGTTATATTCTAGTTAAATTTAAATTAATCCGAGCTAAACTCGGAAAATTAAGTCGTACCAAATTTTTCTCTCTAAAACCCAAAAATCAGTTGTAGATCACTCTGGCAGGATCAGTGACTGCAACCCTTACAGGGAAACGGACAAAACATCATGAGACTCACTATTATCCCTTTGGTCATTCCTACTGAACAGCAATACCTAGACTTACATAAAATCTGGCCTGACCAGAGCCAACATGAACTTACTGAAATACTTAAAACTGGGGAACAGTTTTATGCTGCTCGCTTTAATGAAAGGTTACTTGCAGCCGCTAAAGTGAGCGTTGACCATCATCATGCCATTATTCGTGATTTTTGTGTTCGTGAGGCGACTCATCGCAGAGGTGTTGGCTTATATTTAATGCAAGAAATTTTCCGAGCTCATCCTGATGTAGAACACTGGCAGTTCAATTTCAGTCATGTTTTGCCACAAGAAAAACAACACATGCAATTATTTTTAACCGCCTGCGGGTTTAATGCGACAATACAACCAGACGTATGGGAAAAACAGATAGGCTACCTACATGAAGTTAAATAAAATCCATCATGTTGCGATCATCGCCTCAAATTTTGAAGTCAGTAAAGATTTTTACTGCCGTATTTTAGGTTTAAACTTACTAGCACAATACTACCGTGCTGAAAGCCATTCATGGAAAGCAGACTTAGCTTTTGGGGAACATTATCAAATTGAATTATTCAGTTTTATTGATCCACCAGCAAGGTTGAGCTACCCCGAAGCAGCAGGGCTTCGCCACCTTGCTTTTAGTGTTGATAACTTAGATAAATGGGTCGCTTATTTAGCAAAACAAGGGGTGACTTGTGAAGAAATACGGATTGACCCTTACACTCAAAAAAGATTCACGTTTTTTGCTGACCCTGATGGCCTTCCATTAGAGTTGTATAGCGACTAAGAGTAGGTTGTTTGCCTATTTATAAGGCCAGAAATAAAAACAGAATATAAGATGTGATTATCTGCATTTATACTCCATTTTATTGAAGACAAATGCAGATAATTATTTACCGCAGTTTATTTAACAACAAATTACATCTCGTCGTCATCTTCTTCCATGGCTAAACGCAGTTTTTTCATGGCATTTTTTTCTAACTGACGAACACGCTCAGCTGATACACCGTACTTATCAGCCAGTTCTTGCAACGTCGTTTTGTTGTCATCATCAAGCCAGCGTGCCCGAATAATGTCTTGGCTGCGCTCATCTAAGGAATCTAATGCATCAGATAGCCGATCAGTCGCGTGACTTTCCCAGTTATCATCTTCAATGGAACCTGCAAAATCCGATGATTTATCCTGCAAAAATAAGACTGGCGCAATTGGACCGCCGAAATCACCGCTATCGTCGTCATCTGACATATCAAATGCCATATCCTGTGCGGCCATGCGAGATTCCATTTCGCGGACATCTTTCGTGCTTACTCCAAGTTCTTCAGCAACCATATCCACTTCTTCTTGATTAAACCAACCAAGACGCTTTTTATTTTTTCTTAGATTAAAGAATAGCTTACGCTGAGATTTAGTTGTTGCAACTTTTACGATACGCCAATTGCGTAACACATATTCATGAATTTCTGCTTTGATCCAGTGAACCGCAAAGGAAACTAAGCGAACACCAACCTCAGGATTAAAACGACGCACCGCTTTCATCAAGCCGATATTTCCTTCCTGAATTAAATCCGCTTGCGGCAAACCATACCCCGCATAACTACGAGCAACATGAATAACAAAGCGCAAATGCGACAAAATAAGTTGCTTGGCAGCATCCAGATCACCGTGGTAATGCAGCCGTTCAGCAAGTTCCTTTTCTTCCTCAGCGGTAAGCATCGGGTAAGCATTAGCCGCCCTAACATAGGCTTCAATACTTCCTTGTGGAACAAGAGCTAAGGATTGCATATCTTTGGTCATTCAGATCCTCTATAAACAAAATGGAAAACAGATTGGTTTGATGTCGATAACCGTATTGGTTAATCATGAAGTAAACATAGAGTTTAGCAGTTTAACGGCATTAAATAAATTATATACAGGAATTGTTAACAGTAGGTCAATATAAGACAAAACAATCCAGACTAAGTTCACTTTTAAAATAAAGACCTAATAAAATCAAGGGCTAATAAGCATTCATTACCCATAGCCCTCGATAAAAGCCACTAAAAACAATCTATTACTCTGGTGTAAAATGACGTAAATGTTGAAGTGTCGCCAACCATGCTGCAACCCAACCTACCATTGCAGATAATAAGAGGATCAATAATGACTCTTCCCACAATAGCCCTTCAATATTAAATTGAGTCCCAAACACACTTGCGACTTGCGCAACACCAGCCGATAACTGCCAAACCAGTAAGAAGGTCATAATTAAGGAGATTATGGCGCCTAAAGCCCCTAAAAAAAGCCCCCCATTTAAAAATGGCCTCATGATAAAACCATCAGTTGCGCCGATCAACTTCATCACATTGATCGTATCTCGTCGAGCAAAAATATTTAGCCGCACACTGTTACCAATTACAAGGAACAATGACACAATCATTAAAATACCAATCACGGAAGCAATGCTCCCCACCAAATTGGTTAATGATGCTAAACGCGCAAACCAGCTATCATCCATGCGAACTTCTTCAATACCATTCACTTGACTGACCCGGTCTCGAAGTGTGGTCAGTACCGTTGACCCTTCAAAGTCAATTTTTGGCGTTATGATCGCCACCGCAGGCAATGGGTTTTCTTCAAGCATATCAAGTGCGGTACTAAAACCAGACCAGCTACGAAATTCGCTCATTGCTTGGTCCCTTGAAAGGTAATTAACGTTTTCCACACCTTCAAGAGCCTGTAATTGAGTCACCACATTTTGACCCCCTTGTTCATCAAGAGATTTATCCAGATAAACTGTGAGTTGTGGTGTTGGATACCACTGTGCTGCTGCTTGTGAGACGTTTTTCCACACAATATAACAAAGGCTTGGTAAAGCGAGTGAAATCGCTATCACCATCACCGTTAAAAAGGTGGCTAAAGGTTGCCTAAGCATATCGGCAAGTGCATTAAGCCACGAATAACGCCATTGCTCACGCCACCCGCCCTTTAGTGCTTTACTTTTCGATTGCATGGTGCGTTCTGGCCTGCCTTTACGGACATTCTTAGCCATGTTGACCTCCAAGCATGCGGCCTTCACTAAGTGTAAGAACACGATAGTTACGACGTTCAATCAATGCAATATCGTGTGTTGCCATTAATACCGTCACGCCAACGCGGTTAAACTCTTCAAATAAACGCATAATACCTTCCGATAGCTCGCCATCAAGGTTACCGGTTGGTTCATCCGCGAGTAACATCGTTGGTTTGTTCACCACGGCTCGTGCAATACCCACTCGCTGCTGTTCCCCACCAGATAATTGGATAGGGAAATTTTTCGCTTTATCCAATAACCCAACTTTATCCAATGCAGCAGAAACGCGCCTACGAATATCTTCTGTACTCGCCCCAGAGATAATCAATGGCATCGCTACGTTATCATAAACAGTTCGATCAAATAGCAGGTGGTGATCCTGAAAAATCATGCCGATCTGCCTGCGCAGAAATGGGATCTCCCGATTCTTCAAGCGGCTAATATCGTGACCATTAAACAAAATGTGGCCCGCACTTGGGCGCTCAATGCCACATATTAGTTTAAGTAACGTACTTTTACCTGCGCCTGAGTGGCCTGTTAAAAATGCCATTTCCCCTGGTTGAATATGAAAATCAACCCCTTGGAGAGCTTGGCGGCCACCGCGATAAGCTTTACTAACGTGTTCAAAGCGGATCATCGAAAATTATTCCTCTCGGGCAAATAGAGCCTCGATAAAGTCATCTGCTTTAAATGGACGTAAATCTTCAATACCTTCACCAATACCAATGTAACGAATTGGAATACCAAATTGGTCTGCAATAGAGAAAATTACCCCACCTTTTGCTGTGCCATCGAGCTTAGTCAATGTGATACCAGTCAAACCAACAGCTTCATCAAAAAGTTTGGCCTGACTTACCGCGTTTTGTCCAGTACTCGCATCTAGCGTTAACATAATTTCATGCGGTGCGTTTTCATCCAATTTTTTCATCACGCGAACAATTTTCTTCAGTTCTTCCATTAAGTGTGATTTATTTTGTAAACGCCCTGCAGTATCAGCAATTAAGACATCAGCACCTTTAGCTTGCGCTGATTGAATTGCATCAAAAATAACTGAGGCGGGGTCTGCACCGGTGTGTTGAGCAACCACAGGGATTTTATTACGTTCACCCCACACTTGAAGTTGTTCAACCGCTGCGGCACGGAAAGTATCCCCCGCAGCTAACATGACGCTTTTCCCTTCCGACTGGTATTGACGCGCTAATTTACCAATCGTGGTTGTTTTACCCACTCCATTAACCCCAACCATTAGAATAACATAGGGTTTTTTATCTTCGATCACGAGTGGTTTATCCACTTTCGCTAAAATATCAGACATTTCCTCACGCAATTTGCCATATAAAGCCTCAGCATCTTTCAGGTCTTTACGGCTAGCATGCGCGGTGAGGTTATTAATAATTTTACGAGTGGTATCTACACCAACATCTGCAATTAATAATTGTTCTTCAAGTTCATCAAATAGGTCATCATCAATTTTCTTACCAGAAAATAACCCCAAAAAGCCTGAACCTAAATTTTGACGGGTCTTCAATAACCCTTTCTTTAGCCTAGCAAAGAAACCCTCTTTTTTGGGTTTTTCTTGTTCTGTTGGCGAATTATTTTTTTCTTCTTCTAAACGTAAGCACTCGGCTTCGGCTTCTTGGCGTTCACGTTCTGCTTGCTCTTCCGCTAACCGTGCCGCTTCGGCTTCTTGGCGTTCACGCTCTGCTTGCTCTTCCGCTAACCGTGCCGCTTCGGCTTCTTGGCGTTCACGCTCTGCTTGCTCTTCCGCTAACCGTGCTGCTTCGGCTTCTTGGCGTTCACGCTCTGCTTGTTCTTCCGCTAACCGTGCTGCTTCGGCTTCTTGGTGTTCACGCTCTGCTTGTTCTTCCGCTAACCGTGCCGCTTCGGCTTCTTGGCGTTCACGTTCTGCTTGCTCTTCTGCTAACCGTGCCGCTTCGGCTTCTTGGCGTTCACGCTCTGCTTGCTCCTCCGCTAACCGTGCCGCTTCGGCTTCTTGGCGTTCACGTTCTGCTTGTTCTTCCGCTGCTTTAATCGTCGCTAAATCAGCTTGACGCTGTTGTTCTAAAGCCTCTTCTGCAGCCTGAATAGCGGCTAATTCTGCTTGGCGCTGGCGCTCCATTTCGACTTCAGCCACACGCATTGCCTCAGCTTCCAAACGCTCACGCTCCGCCTGCTCTGCTATGAGCCGTGCTTCTTCTGCCTTTTGGCGTTCAAGTTCTGCTTGTTCTTGGGCTGCCTGAATCGCCGCTATTTGTGCTTCACGCTCTTTTTCTGCTTGCTCAGTTGCTGTTTCAATTGCAGCTTGCTGTTCCTCATACTGACGCTGAGCTTCATCTTCAGCCGCTTTAATGGCAGCCTGCTCGGCTTGATGTTGTCGTTCTGCTTCTGCGGTTGCGATATCTATTGCAACTTCTTGCTCTTGCTGCTGTTTTTCAGCTTCGTCAGCCGTATTTGTTTGTTGATGGTCTGTTTTCTGAGTATCTTCTTCATTTTTACGACCAAACCCCAACCATGAAAAGAACCCTTTTTTCTTGTCTTTAGCCATTTGCCACTACACTCCTCGCGGTAAAAATATGGCACTCGATAATTAAATCGCGATAAAATTACATCCAGTCTACCATTTCATCGCTCAGCAACACATATCTGAAAGAAAAATCCTGAAAATTTAATCTAAATTTGGGTGTTAAAACTGTGAAAATAAAACGCTATAATTGAAATCCAACCAATAAGGAATAACAACACTGCAACTTATCGTCTGACAGGTATACAATAGTAACAATCAATTTTAAGTACATAAACCAGCTAAGTAGCAATAAATATTATGGCAAAAAAACCACAATCAGCCCCTTTAGGGCAAATTCGAATTATTGGTGGAAAATGGCGAGGCAGAAAACTACCTGTTCGCGATAGTGAAGGCTTACGCCCAACAACAGATAGAATAAAAGAAACCTTATTTAACTGGTTAATGCCTGTTATTCGTGATGCTCGCTGCTTAGATTGCTTTGCAGGAAGCGGGGCTTTAGGCTTTGAGGCTCTTTCTCGCTTTGCCCAGACTGTAACCTTTATTGAGCTTGATAAACAAAACGCACAGCTATTAGCCGAAAATAAAACCCGCTTGCAAGCCGATAATGCCTCTGTTGTCAATAATAATACCCTTAATATACTAAACCAATCAGGGGCCCCTTTTGATGTGGTTTTTATTGACCCACCATTTCGAAAAGGGTTACTTAATGAAACCATTCAATTATTAGAAAAAAACCAATGGTTAGCAGAGGAAAGCTGGGTATACATTGAGTCAGAAGCGGAGTCACCACTTACTGACATTCCAGCGAATTGGCAACTTCACCGCGAAAAAATAGCTGGGCAAGTTGCTTATCGTCTTTTCATCCGAACTTTACTTTAGGGAAAAAAACATGTTTATTAACATTGGACGCCTGCTGATGATTTGTGTTTGGGGCTTTATGGTATTTAACCTTATTCACCCGTTTCCTAAGCCACTGAAATACTTTATGGATATTGCAATGGTGTTTATGGTTTTCATGCATGCACTGCAAACTATCTTTCTTAAAGCGACCCTCCCTAAAGGGGAGAAAATCTCAGGTTTAGTTCAACTACGAATTTTCTTTTTTGGGGTTTTTGAAATGCTAGCTATGCAGAAAAAAACCAAAGCCGCGTTGGAAGAAGCAAAGAAAAAACAGTCCGGCCAATAAGGCCCTAGGCTGGCTCAAAACGAACAAACCGCGTACCTTGCATAATAAGTTTACCTTCGCGGCCTAACTCAACGTCTTGGTATTGTTCTTCCGTTACAATAGTTTTGATTATTTCACCACTTGATAGCGTTTTGAAATAAATTTCATAACGAAAAGTTTCTGGAGAGACAACATCTCGCTCTCTAGAACGCATGTTAGGGTAAGGGTAATCTTTTTTATTATCGACTTTAACTAAATAAGTCACAGGCAAAGAGTTATCATTAATTTCATTTTGCTTGCGTTGGTCAAAAAAGCGCTTTGTTGCTAAAACAGCAATGATCGCAAGAACGATAATCAGTAATATTGGCTTATTCATAATGTGAATTTTGTTTAAAAAGTCAGTAACTGTAGTTTATCTTATTTATATAAATAGGACACGTTATCTAAGTAACCTAATCACTGTAGTTTCACTCATTGAACTTATAAGGATATGTGTATGATTAGTTGGCCATTCCTCGCTGTACTCTTTTCCGGTTGGTTGTATGTCGATGCAGCCTATCGAGGACCAGGGTGGCAACGTTGGTTATTTCGCCCTATTACACTGCTACTCTTACTACTCTGGGGGTGGAGTTCTGAGGATTTAAATATTCAAAACTACCTGATTTTAGCAGGCCTATTAGTTTCTCTAGTAGCGGATCTTTCTCGCATGTTATCTAGTGAACACTTACTAACTTCAGTCGCATTGATGTTCTTGAGTTACCTGATTTATACCATTAGCTTTGGGATGCAATTAAATTTTGGCCTATTCTTACCTTGGCTAGCTGTCCCTCTGATTATTGCAGCCGTTACTCTTGTTTTCATTTGGGGAAAGCTCGAAAATCTACAGGCTGTTGTTTTTGCGTCGTTAATCATGTGTATGATTATGGCATGGGTCGCAGGTGACCAGTACTTTGGGCTAGCTCGTGAATATAATTTTTCCATTATGATAGGGGCATCACTACTGTTCTTATCTAACTGTGTTTGGCTAATAGCACATTTCCGTATTCCATTTAAAGCCTCAAAAGCCGTTGTTGCCGCGCTCTATTTTATTGGACAATTCTTCATTGTTCGTGCCATTTATCTGTAACAACAACTCATTCAAGTCTCACGCCAATTGATAAAAAATGCTATTTGAGAATTTTATCAATTGGCACCTCTCTTTTAGTTTGACTCTGGAGTAGACTCCAAAGTGTAAGCTTATCTGCAATGATAGAATATCTTGTTTGATAAGGGGCACTTATGCACACACATACACATAAAGATACCCATGCGCATACGAGCAGTTGCTGCTCAAGCAATAGCAGCTGTTCATCCTCTATTGCGAATAACAGCAAAAAGGTTAGTAATGACTCACATACTCATGAACATAATAATGTGAAGGAATATCCTGACGATGACGAAGAATCTCATCAGCATTCTTCACATCAACACACAAGTCATGGCCACCAACACGGCACCAGCTGTGGGCTTAACACACAAACAATTAACGACGTTGAACCAACTCTAGAAGCGAAACAACGCTTTAGTTGGATCATCCGTGGTATGGATTGCCCAAGTTGTGCAAATAAAATTGAAACCGCAGTAAGACAAATTAATGAAGTTAAACAAGCTAAGGTGTTGTTTGCCACAGAAAAATTAGTTGTTGATGCAAATACTGACATCAGCACGGCAGTACGTTCTACTGTTGAAGCTGCGGGTTATGAATTACTTGAAGTTGGTAATAACAGTGCTGCGTCCCTTGCTCCTCAACAGAGTTTATTGAGTGAAGCTAAACCCGTCATTATCTTAGCCATTTTAATGGCCATTAGTTGGGGGATTGAGTCTTTCAATCCGCAAATTGGTAACATTGCTTTTATTTTAACTACCCTTTTTGGGCTATACCCTATTGCCCGTAAATCGTTACGTTTAATTCGTACAGGCTCCCCCTTTGCTATTGAAACATTAATGACCGTTGCGGCTGTCGGTGCAATATTCATTCAAGCAACTGAAGAAGCCGCGATGGTTATCTTGCTCTTCATGTTAGGTGAAATGCTGGAATCATATTCTGCAGGTAGAGCACGACGCGGTGTTAGCGCATTAATGGCTTTAGTGCCAGAAGATGCGGTCTTAATCAAAGATGGGGAAAAATCCACTATCCCTGTTGCGCAATTACGACCAGGCGACATTATTGAAATAGCCCCAGGTGGTCGTCTACCAACAGATGCTGTTTTGGTTTCGGGTTTTGCTAGCTTCGATGAAAGTGCACTAACAGGGGAGTCCGTTCCGGTTGAACGCAATGTTGGTGAGAAAGTTGCGGCGGGTTGTTTGTCTGTTGATAGAGCTGTTCAAATGGAAGTGGTGTCAGAACAGGGGCAAAATGCTATCGACCGCATTTTACAACTGATCGAGGAAGCAGAAGAACGCCGAGCACCTATAGAACGTTTTATTGACCGCTTTAGTCGTATATACACGCCAATCATTATGTTGATTTCAGCGTTAGTGATTGTCATTCCACCTATTTTCTTTGGTGCATTGTGGGAAACGTGGATATATCGAGGCTTAACATTGCTGTTGATCGGTTGTCCATGTGCTTTAGTCATCTCAACCCCAGCAGCTATAACCTCGGCACTCGCCACTGCAACTCGTCGTGGAGCATTAATTAAAGGTGGTGCAGCACTTGAGCAACTAGGTACTATAACAACAATTGCTTTGGACAAAACAGGTACACTGACAGAAGGTAAGCCTCATGTCACTAACTTAGTGCCAGCAGAAGGCATGACTGAAGGTGAATTAGTGCAAATTACCGCTTCTGTAGAAGTTGGCTCTCACCATCCTCTCGCCAAAGCTGTAGTTAATAAAGCAGAAGAATTATCTTTAACAGTTCTAGAAGCTCAAGAGCGCAAAGCATTAGCAGGGAAAGGGGTTGAAGGTTTCCTTAACAACAAGCATATTCTTGTTAGCGCACCGAATCGCCTTGATATCCCGTTAAATAGTGAGTGGCAAGGTAAAGTTGAAGCCCTAGAGGCCGAAGGGAAAACTGTCGTTGTCACGCTTGAAGATAGCCGTGTCATCGGTTTAACCGCTTTGCAAGATACGCTGCGTAATGATGCAACTGATGCAATGCATATGCTTAAAGCGCTTAATGTGAACGCCGTGATGCTAACCGGTGATAACCCACGCGCTGCTAGTGCAATTGCAAATCAGTTAGGTATGGAATACCGAGCAGGGCTATTGCCAGAAGATAAAGTCACTGCAGTCATGGAGCTTAACCGTAACCATAGTACCATGATGGTCGGCGATGGCATCAATGATGCGCCAGCAATGAAAGCGTCAAGCATTGGGGTGGCTATGGGAAGCGGAACTGATGTGGCTCTTGAAACCGCGGATGCGGCGTTAACCCACAACCGCTTAACCGGATTAGCTGAAATCATTGCGTTATCCCGTGCGACACGAAAAATCATTCGTGAAAACATCGCTATCGCACTTGGGTTAAAAGGTGTTTTCTTAGTAACCAGTTTATTAGGGATCACTGGGCTTTGGGTTGCAGTACTGGCCGACTCAGGTGCAACTGCACTGGTCACTGCAAATGCTGTACGGTTACTTCGAGTAAAATTACCTCAAGTGAAAAAATAGTGTTTCATCAACTAATCAAAGCGCCCTTAGGGGCGTTTTTCTTTTGTAGAAGAAAAAATAACTCTAACCATTACAATATGTTAATTGCCATCTTGACTAAAGATTTAGGACTAACTTCACCCCCATTCCATCCCAAACCCCGCTAGAATATCCCCTGAAAATAAGTCATGGTCATCACATTTTGGGAAGGCTAATTATGGGAAGGTTAATATGGTAAAAAGTCACAGCTCAACACCTCATGACTCTGCATTTAAAGGCTTTATGTCTAAAATTGAGAACGCTCGTGATTTTTTTGATATTCACCTACCAATGCATATTAAACAGTTATGTAATTTTGATACCTTGGCCATCACCAATTCTTCATTTATTGATAAGCAACTTCGCTCTCGGTTATCAGATGTTTTATACACTGTGGAAACACTACAGGGCGAAGGCTATCTTTATATGCTAGTTGAGCATCAATCAACACCTGATAAATTTATGGGATGGAGGATGATGTATTATGCATTTTCAGCAATGAATCAGCACTTACAACAAGGGCATCGTCATTTACCCTTAGTCGTCCCTATCTTGTTCTACCATGGGAAAGTCACTCCCTACCCGTATTCACAGCCATGGACCCATTGCTTTCCTTGGCCTGACATAGCCAATGATTTATATAGCCAACCATTTCCTGTCGTTGATATTACCGTTATTGATGACAATGAACTGGTGAATCACCGCAAGGTTGCCGTGATGGAATTAGCAATGAAGCATAAAGATTTACGAGAAAATGTTGAGAAAGTGACTACACTATTAGCTCAAGCGATGAACAATAATTATCATAACAATGATGACATTATTACAATTTTCAATTACTTATTTCTTACAATGGATTCACCTCATTTTAAAATTGTTGTCAGTCAACTTATCAATCAAATTGAAAATAACCAAGAGGCAATTATGAACATTGCACAACGCTTAAAAAATCAAGGAATGCAAGAAGGAATTGATATTGGTGTAAACCGAGGAATTGACATCGGTACAAATAGAAAACAACATGAAGTTGCCCTTAAAGGCTTAGAACTCGGGGCCAGTATTGAACTAATTAGCCAACTTACTGGGTTAAGCTACCAAGAAATATTGGACTTACAGCATACTTCATAAGTTAAATTTCAGTGATATTCTCAATCCCTGCCTTATGGCAGGAATTGGCATACTTAATATTACAACCCGCCCGCCTTTTTACGCAATAAATAACGGTAAGGTGTCGTTTCAGCTTCAACAGCCAATAATTCATGTTCCATAAAGCGGCAAAAACCTGGGATATCGCGGGTTGTTGCAGGGTCGTCAGCAATAATTAACAATGTTTCACCCTCAGCCATATTACGGACTGTTTTACGCACTAACATAACAGGCTCAGGGCAACGTAAGCCAAGTGTGTCAAGGGTTTTGCTCGCATTTGCAAATAAGTCAGACATAAAAACGCTTCTACTCAAAGTAATCAATGAGCCAATTATATAATAAAATTGCTCGCGATGAGTGAACAGTTTTGCTTTTGTTGCGCAACAAGCGTATGATGCGCAATTCCCGATTTAGGGATGTATTTCATGGGTTCCCTCACCCCATTGCGACTAAAAAGGTACAATATGTTTGATTTTACTGTGCGGCAAAAAGCCACCGCCTTAATCTGGCTATCTTTATTTCATGTACTAATTATCACTTCAAGTAATTACCTAGTGCAGTTGCCAATTAATATTTTGGGCTTCCATACCACTTGGGGTGCATTTACTTTTCCATTTATTTTTCTTGCTACAGACCTAACCGTTCGTATTTATGGCGCACCACTTGCCCGTAGAATTATTACTGCTGTAATGTTACCTGCATTACTGATTTCATACGTTATTTCAGCGTTATTTTTCCAAGGTGAATGGCAAGGTTTTGCATCTTTATTTGAATTTAACTTATTCGTTGCGCGTATTGCTGCAGCAAGCTTTATGGCTTATGTCCTTGGGCAAATATTAGATGTTGGTGTATTCAACCGGTTACGGCAAAATGCACGCTGGTATGTAGCGCCTGCTTGTGCCATGTTTTTTGGTAACCTGATTGATACTATTGCATTCTTCTTTATTGCATTTTTCCGCAGTAGCGACCCATTTATGGCCGCAAATTGGGTTGAAATTGCTTTGGTTGATTATGTCTTTAAACTACTTATTTGTATGCTGTTTTTCTTACCTGCTTATGGGGTTCTGTTAAACCTAATCTTAAAGTACTTCTTTAATAATGCAGATAAAAAGCAATTAATTCGTCAACATTGAAAATAAAAAAGGAGATAGCTAAATGCTATCTCCAAAAGGGTTAAACTGAGCTAAAACAAAGAATAACACCCCTACAATTCAATAAATTCCGTGAATATTCCGTATAATTTTTAATCATTGAATATTCTCAATATTTCAATTCACAGTTAAATCACCAACGAAGCCAACACCACACAAGCCTCATCCCTCTTAATTCTCCAAATAATTCGTGTTGTGGCTAGGCGGCAAATGAGCGAAACCCTAGGGGCATACACAAGTATATGACTAGGGGTCGCGAATAAAGCTAACAACGCCACAGCGCGAAGTATGACGAGAATTTTATAATGCGCGTGCTAAGAGCGAAATAGGATGCTCACACTTTTTGCTTGTCGACATTTCAATCTGCCATTTACATGTTTCACAGTCAGTGATCACCATATCGACACCACTGTCTTCAATTTGGCGGAACAGGCCTGCCCCAATACCTTGAGAAACTTCATAGTTTTCTTTTTTAAAACCATAAGTCCCAGCAATACCGCAACACTGTGAATCCAGTACAATCAACTCAACACCGGGTACTCGTTTAATCAGCTCTAATGTGTAGGAAGTCCAGCCCATTTTTTCCATATGACAAGGTGTATGATAGGCTACTTTTAATGGGGTATGTTTCAACTTAAGTTCACGCCCCTCTTCCAGTAGGCGATAAATATAGCGTGTTGCCAGCTCAATATTGTCACGCATCTTAGAAGTATCAACATCAAGAACATGGGTATATTCATCGCGAATAGTAAACGTACAGGTGGAGGATGTTGCAACGACTGGAATATGCTTTTCAAGGATAGTTTCTTGCAATGATTCCAAATTCACATTAGCTTGGCGTTTCGCTTGTTTCATAAAGCCATTAGCAATCAATGCGACACCGCAGCATTTTTCACGTTTAAGAAGCTGCACCCCAATGTTCATACCATTAAACACTTTAATCAGGTCTTTACCTAATTGAGGATGGTTGTAATTTACATAGCAACCATGAAAAAATGCCACCTGTTCTTCAAATTTTGCTTGCTCCGCAGCCTGTTTGGAATACCAACGACGGAAAGTCCCAAAAGAGTATTTTGGTAACTCGCGACGATGGTCGATTTTCAATGCCTTATCTAATATTTGGCGTACAGGTTTCAGGCCAGTGATCGTATTCACAACAGGTGCAAATGGCGTTGATAACGACCCCATTAAATCAGTATGGCTGAGGATAGCATCCCGGATTTTCGGTTTTTGCTGGCTATAAGTGTTGCGCGCACGTGCAATAATGTCACCAATTTTAACATCTGAAGGGCAAGCAACCTCACAACGCTTACAGTTAGTACAATATTTCAGCGCTTCATCATAAAGCATTGGGTCTTTTAAGCGTAAACGCTCGCCATCTGGACCTGCTTGTTTTGGCCCTGGGTACAATGGATTAACTTTTGCAACAGGGCAATAAGTAGTACACACCGTGCATTTAATACAGCTTTCAAAGCTCGTATCGAGAATACTCATTGTGCCACCTCCGCCTGCATGGCTTCATTTTTACTTATTTCTCCAATAATTTCATTTGCAGCAAATAATGCGCTAATCATTGAAACCCCAGCGCCACATCCTTGGGTTAGTGGATCAAAACCACCTAATACAGCACCAGCAACATAAAGGTTGTTAATGGTTACGCCCCCTTTTTGAGCACGCAATTTACCATCTGTTTTTACACCAAAGGCCATATATGGCTGAGAGGCAAAAAACTGTTTATTTGTCCATTTGGCACGTTCAGAAATATCACACAAATCTAATTCCATAAGTGGCTCATAAACGCGGTCAAACTCAGCTACCAAGCCATTATTAAAAAAGCTGCCGGTGGCTAAAACAAAGTGTTTTGCTTTTAAAGATATATCGCCGTGATTCCGTGTTTGAATAGATTCAACTCTTCCATTAATACAATTCACTGAAGTTACCTTGTCCCCAGGCATAACGATACCGCCTTGGCGACGAAATTGACGTAATAAGCATTCATGCAAGCGAATCCCCAACAAGGATGGTGGCAATGTTGGCAATAAATACAGGGGCTTACCTAACCTTCTTTGTAGCTCTAATACTGGTTCCTCACTATCAAGACCTATGCAAGCGGGCAAAAATACGGCTTCCGCATCAACAACTAAAGGCGAAATCTCCTCAATAATTTGCGTCATATTTTCGGTTCTATCTAACCAACGAGCAACATTGACGGCTCGAAATTCGCTTGGGTTTTCTCTTAAACGATCCAATAGTGGCAAGTGCACATAATGGGCGCTTGCTGATAGCCCTTCACGCTGCAATTCATCAGCCACCATCTGTGGTTGAAAATCCAAAAAACCTTCAATCCCCACAACCGCAATTTTGCCTATATCCATTTTTTGATGTAAAGAAGCTGTAGGAACAACCTCAGGGCTTAACCATGTCATACGCTTATGACCCAATGGTGTGATGCGATAATGATTTTCTTCACAAGAGCCTTTTAAACGAATACCAGTTTGTTGCAGGATAGACTCTGCCATTTGCGCTAATACAGCAACTTGCGCCTCCCCTATCAGACTATAAGGGTGTGTTGGCGCTTGTGCTTTCAGTGCGCTTAACATCGATAAGGGTTTTTCAGCGACTTGTCCATCAGGTAAATGGGTTAATAAATCGAGTGAACCGGAGGAAAAATGTAAGGCATTTTGCCCTGCGCTCACAATGGCGCATGACAAACCTGATTGAGTGAGGCGAATACCACAAAGTAACCCTGCAAGGCCTCCCCCCATAACAACAGCATCATATTTCATTATCCGCCTCCTCCTTCTGAGGTGCTTTAGCCAGCGTTGCCTCATTCATACCGCACAAACCGTGATAAACCCAACTGGTAAACTCGCTTTCACGTAATGCATCACCCCACGCAATTGGACGAATGCCTTTCCAACGTTCATTTAAGAAATGACCTAGCTGTTGCTCAGTTTCATGGGGCGTTGTGACATTAAAGCGATTTAACAGCCCTGCGGCACGACAGGCGCATAATTCTCCTTGGCAAGTTCCCATTCCCACACGAGTACGGCGTCGTAAATCAAGTAGATTATTTACTGTTAGTGAATTAACAGCATAACGAACTTCGCCAGCAGTCACCGCCTCACATTCACAAACTAAACTTTTATCTAACCTATCAGTGCTTAAAATCGCAGAAGCACGATCTCCATGACGATAAACTGCAGAGCCGCGAATAGGAGCTGGAATTGAAACAACATTGCGTAATGCTTCTTCCGCGCTATGTTGTGAGCCTGGAAGCGCCGCTTCAGCAGTCGTACACTTCTCATTATGACCTAACTTTTCACAAACCTTATCGGTAGCCCATTCAGCCATCAACCGATAAGTCATTAATTTACCGCCAGTAATAGTGATAAACCCTTCCAAGCCATCACGTTTTGCATGGTCTAACAATACGATCCCTCGGCTTACATTACGCCCTGAAGGGTCATCATCACTAGCAACTAATGGGCGAACGCCTGCATAAGCACGCAAAATGCGCGTTTTCGCCAGTGCGGGGGATAACATAGAGCCTTCGCGGATCAAAATATCCACTTCTTCAGGCGTGACATACATGTTATCAATTTGGTCATATTCAATATGAGTTGAGGTGGTGCCAATCAAGGAAATAGTATCACCAGGCACAAGAATATCGGCGTCCGCAGGCTTGCGGCAACGGTTTATTACCATATTGTTTAATCGATGACCTAAAATCAATAAAGCCCCTTTTGCGGGGAACATTTTAATTTTTAGATCGCCATATTCTGCAATTTTTTGCCCCCAAATTCCCCCCGCATTAACAACAATTTCCGCATAAATATCGTATTGTTTTTTTGCTTGATGGTCATAAACGGTAACACCGCGCACAGTATCCCCGTTACGAATGAGGCCAATAACCTCATGATAAGTTAATACCTTAGCGCCATGCTCTCTAGCATCAAGCATATTCGCTGCGGTTAAACGAAATGGGTCAACAGTTCCATCTGGTACACGAACTGCCCCAATAAGCTGAGGGTTAACTGAAGGTTCAAGACGGATGGCTTGAGCAGGGTCAATTGCTGTTGCATCGATTCCGGCTGCTTGGCAGGCTGTAATAAACTTTTGCTGATAGTCTAAACTATCCTCAGGTAACGTAATGAACAAACCATCTGTGCGCTCAATACAATGATGCGCAATGCGTTTCAATATTTTGTTTTCTTCAATACATTCTTTAGCTGATTCACTGTCCGTTACTGCATAACGTGCACCGCTATGTAGTAAACCGTGGTTACGTCCTGTCGCCCCCGTTGCAATATCATGCCGCTCAAGTAAAACCGTTCTTAGACCTCGGCGAGCGCAGTCACGAGCGACTCCTGCACCTGTTGCGCCACCACCAATTATGATGACATCCGTTTCAGTCACAGATGAGCCATTCATGTCGCATTCCTCACATTAATAAACATTTCTATAATCAGTACAAGTATAGATTCTATTTTTATAATCTATTACTAAATATAGACCAGAAATGCGACGAATGTTTGATAAGGAACAAAAACGAAAGTGATTGGTACATTTTTAGCGTTAAAAACAACAAATACGTGATGTAAATCACAAAATAATTAACAATTATGGTTCCATTCTATTCACAAATGTCATTTACTATGCAACTTCATAAACAAAATCAATAATTGTGCGTTGGATTACAGATAAATTGTTTTCTAACGACTACAATTTAGAGCAATTAAGAAAATAAAAACTCTTAAATTACTCGATTATTTTCGTTTTTGTTACTTCACCAATAATAAACACTCAATGATTTTCTTAAAAAGAGAAGGAATGAGTGAATAAATAATTTAGCATGCCATCGGAGGCGTATATGTTAAGCATTTTTAAACCAGCACCTCACATACAGAGGCTGCCAGCTGACAAGATAGACCCTGTCTATCGTAAGCTTCGCTGGCAGATCTTCATGGGTATTTTCTTTGGTTACGCAGCGTATTATCTAGTCCGAAAGAACTTTGCGTTAGCGATGCCATATCTTGTTGAACAGGGTTTTTCAAAAGGTGACCTTGGTTTCGCATTATCCGGTATTTCAATTGCCTACGGCTTTTCTAAATTTATCATGGGGTCATTCTCTGACCGTGCAAACCCGCGCTATTTCTTACCCGCAGGTCTGATCCTCGCCTCTTTAGTCATGTTAGTTATGGGCTTTGTACCATGGGCGACTTCTAGCATCATGGTCATGTTCGTTCTATTGTTCCTTTGTGGTTGGTTCCAAGGTATGGGTTGGCCTCCATGTGGGCGTACAATGGTTCACTGGTGGTCACAAAAAGAACGCGGTGGTATCGTTTCTGTTTGGAACTGTGCCCACAACGTTGGTGGTGGTATCCCGCCATTGCTATTCATGTTAGGTATGGCATGGTTTAACGACTGGAAAGCTGCTCTGTATATGCCTGCATTGGCTGCTATCCTTGTTGCGATTATCGCATTTGCATTAATGCGCGATACACCACAATCTTGTGGTCTTCCACCTATCGAAGAATACAAAAACGACTATCCAACAGACTATAAAGAGTCTGATGAACAAGAGCTAACCGCAAAAGAAATCTTCATGAAGTATGTCTTCCCTAACAAACTGTTATGGATGATTGCGATTGCCAACGTATTTGTTTACTTATTACGTTACGGTGTTTTGGACTGGTCTCCGACTTATCTGCGTGAAGTAAAACACTTCGCTATGGATAAATCTTCATGGGCCTACTTCTTATATGAATACGCAGGTATCCCAGGAACACTTCTGTGTGGTTGGATGTCGGATAAAGTTTTCCGCGGTAACCGTGGTGCAACAGGTGTGTTCTTTATGACCTTAGTAACCATCGCAACTATCGTATTCTGGATGAACCCAGCGGGTAACCCAAATATTGATATGGCCTGTATGTTGGTCATCGGTTTCTTAATTTATGGCCCGGTGATGTTAATTGGTTTACACGCACTTGAACTGGCTCCGAAAAAAGCGGCAGGTACAGCAGCAGGCTTTACTGGCTTGTTCGGTTACCTCGGGGGTTCAGTTGCGGCAAGTGCTATCGTCGGTTACACCGTTGACTTCTTCGGTTGGGACGGTGGCTTCGCTGTCATGATTGGTGGTTCAGCATTAGCGGTTGTTCTACTGTTTATCGTGATGTTAAGCGAAAGCAAACATAAACGTGAATTAGCAAACTCACAATAAGCATTCATCAAATGTTCATTGTTAATCGCTAGACTCGTGGGCTATATCAAAAAATGATGTAGCCCATTTTTTTTATCCAATTAAAGTGCCAAGGAGATATAATCATGAACTTTCCATTAAAAACATTGGTGGCAAGTATGGTTTTAGTGATGTCAGTGTCTGCCGTAGCTCAAGCTTCAGGTAAAGTCGTCATTGCACATCGTGGTGCAAGTGGTTATTTACCCGAACATACTCTACCCGCTAAAGCAATGGCTTACGCACAAGGTGCAGACTTTCTTGAACAAGATTTAGTCATGACAAAGGATAACGAGCTTGTGGTGTTACACGACCACTATCTTGATCGGGTTACAGATGTTGCCGAACGTTTTCCAGACCGTGCTCGCAAAGATGGCCGTTACTATGCGATAGACTTTACGCTGGATGAAATTAAATCTCTTAAATTCACTGAAGGGTTTGATATTGTTGATGGCAAGAAAGTCCAGAGTTACCCGAATCGTTTCCCAATGGGTAAATCAGACTTTCGTGTTCATACATTTCAAGAAGAAATTGAGTTTGTTCAGGGCTTGAACAAATCCACAGGTAAAAATATTGGTATTTACCCAGAAATTAAAGCACCTTGGTTCCATCAACAAGAAGGGAAAGATATCACTAAAAAAACACTAGAGGTGCTAAAAGCATATGGCTATACCAACAAAGACTCTAATGTTTACCTACAATCGTTTGACCCAAATGATCTAAAACGGATTAAAAACACATTGATGCCTGAAATGGGGATGGATCTTAAGTTAATTCAGTTGATCGCTTACACGGACTGGAATGAAACTCAAGAACAAAAACCAGATGGTACTTGGGTTAACTATAATTACGACTGGATGATGAAACCTGGTGCAATGAAAGAAATTGCCACATACGCTGATGGTATTGGCCCTGATTACCATATGCTAATCGATGAAGAGTCTACCCCAACTAATATCAAAGTGAATGATATGGTAAAAGAAGCCCATGAAAACAAAATGGCAGTTCACCCATTCACCATTCGTGTCGACAAGCTACCTAAATATGCAAAAGATGGGCAGCAGCTTTATGACATCATCTATAACCAAGCAAATGTTGATGGTGCCTTTACCGACTTCCCTGATTTAGGCGTTAAATTTCTAGAACAACAAAAATAACTTTTATTGGTTGTAAAACAATAATGCAGCCATCTGGCTGCATTATTAGAAACGGTTTATTTCGCTGTTACGCAATAGTAACGGGGAACGCGATGACATCGCTAATCTTTTCTGCATTTAATGCCATCATGATTAACCTATCAACCCCAACAGCAACGCCTGAGCAATCAGGTAAGCCGTGCTCAAGCGCTGACAATAAATGCTCATCAATAGGCTGAATAGCTAACCCCATTGCCGCACGCTTACGGTTATCTTGCTCAAAGCGTTGGCGCTGTTCACTGGCATCGGTTAATTCATGGAAGCCATTCGCTAATTCCATCCCTTTGTAATACACCTCAAAACGCTCTGCTACCCGGTGATCTTCTGTGCTAATCACAGCTAACGAAGCTTGAGTCGCCGGAAAATGATAAACCACTGCCGGCCTTTCTTTACCAATATGAGGTTCAACCCCCATGGTAAATAACAACTGCAATAAGGTATCTTTATCTTCTTCGTTATCAGCGATATTGCTTAAATCTAAGCGTGCAGCGACTTCTCGTAACTCACTTTTCTCTGCTGAAAGTGGGTCAATATCCAGATAACGTAAAAATGCTTGCTGATAAGAAAGCAGCTCGGCACTTTCGCATTCTAAAACCTGTTGTAATAAGTCATCAACTTCATTGATTAAACGGTACATATCGAAATGTGGGCGATACCATTCAAGCATGGTAAATTCAGGGTTATGGTGCCTCCCCGCCTCTTCATTTCTAAAGCTTCGACCTAATTGGTAGATAGGCCCACTACCCGCAGCGAGTAAGCGTTTCATATGATATTCAGGGCTTGTCATCAAATATAAATTCAGCCCCTGTGCGGCTCCAGGGCCAACAAAACGCGTTTCAAATGGAACAAGATGAATGTCAGTTACAGTTGCCTGACTCATTGCTGGTGTTTCGACCTCAAGTACACAGCGATCAGTAAAAAAACGCCTGATTTCCGCAATAATTTTTGCGCGCTGTAGCAGGTTAGCGATGGGGGCGGTTGGCTGCCAGTTCGCTATATCACTCATGAAGATGACTCCAAAATAAACTTAGTCGTGCAGTGTACCCACCTCACCTGCAACACACAATGAATTTACACTGATAAAGCATAATTATCTGGGTAAAAAAACATGATTGCTTACGGGCCGTGTTAGACACTAAAGGTGAGTAAAGAGATGCTGATTATCACCTGCTTTACACGATTAGGCAAAGTCTTTACTTTTTAGTAGAAATGGTACCGCTTGTACTAGAATGAACAAAAGAATAAAAAGAACACAAAACATGATTATTTCTTATGTTATGTGACACAACTGTTAATAAAAAAACGAAACGATTCGCTTTCTCAACTTATTTTAGAAATTAAACAATAAAATAAAATTTATCTGCAAAATAAATAGTGAAGCCGCTCGCAAATAAATATTCAATATGAATTAAAATATTCAGCGATAATAACAATATTATTCACTTAAAGTTGATAAAACCCGAGTATTCTACTTGGTTTTATATACTATAATAGTATGTAAATTTAATGATAATTATTTGAAATTCCTTTTTATTCACTGTTAACAAACTAAAAAAACATAAAATGTAAAAACAATTTATAAAAAGAAGATCAAGATCACACTTTATTGCTAATTTTGGCTAAAACCCCCCTCTATATCAAATTTATCTTGGGGACTATTCGTTATAATTCACAGCATGATAAGTCATTATTAGCTATTATATTATTTACTATTAAAAAACAGATATTTTGTCGTTTAGCCCAAAGTTAAATGACAAATGACATAGCTAATTATCAAAAGTATTTAAAAGAATTTATCAATTTACACTTGAACAATGGAGAAGCGCAGTGCAAACCTTCAATGCCGATTTAGCGATTATCGGGGCCGGGGGCGCAGGCTTACGTGCAGCAATTGCTGCCGCTGAAGCAAATCCCAATATCAAGATTGCTCTGGTCTCAAAAGTATACCCAATGCGTAGCCACACAGTGGCCGCAGAGGGGGGATCAGCTGCAGTTACTCAGGCTCATGACTCCTATGACTATCATTTTAATGATACTGTTGCTGGTGGGGACTGGCTGTGTGAGCAAGATGTCGTCGATTATTTCGTCGAACATTGCCCTACAGAAATGACCCAACTAGAACTATGGGGTTGCCCGTGGAGCCGTAAACCAGATGGTTCAGTTAACGTCCGCCGCTTTGGTGGGATGAAAATTGAACGTACATGGTTTGCTGCCGATAAAACCGGCTTCCACATGCTCCATACGTTATTCCAGACATCATTAAAATATCCGCAAATTCAACGTTTTGACGAGCATTTTGTTCTAGATATCATTGTCGATGAAGGTCAAGCTCGTGGCCTTGTTGCACTTAACATGATGGAAGGCACCAAAGTTCAAATCCGTGCGAACTCTATCGTTATGGCAACAGGTGGGGCTGGTCGTGTTTATCGTTACAATACCAACGGTGGTATCGTAACAGGCGATGGTATGGGGATGGCATTTCGCCATGGGGTTCCACTACGAGACATGGAATTCGTGCAATATCACCCAACGGGTCTGCCAGGTTCAGGTATCTTAATGACCGAAGGTTGCCGTGGTGAAGGTGGTATCCTTGTTAATAAAGATGGCTACCGTTACTTGCAAGATTATGGAATGGGGCCAGAAACACCGCTCGGCAAGCCTGAAAATAAATATATGGAACTGGGCCCTCGTGACAAAGTTTCTCAAGCCTTCTGGCACGAATGGCGTGCAGGTCGCACCATTAGCACACACCGTGGTGATGTTGTGTATCTGGATCTTCGCCACCTTGGTGCAGAAAAACTGCATGAGCGTTTACCATTTATTTGTGAATTGGCGAAAGCCTACGTGGGTGTTGACCCAGTCACAGACCCTATTCCTGTTCGCCCAACGGCTCACTACACCATGGGTGGTATCGAAACAGATCAAAATACTGAAACCCGTATTAAAGGCCTGTTTGCAGTGGGTGAATGTTCGTCTGTCGGCTTACACGGCGCAAACCGTTTAGGCTCTAACTCACTCGCTGAGCTAGTAGTATTTGGTCGCTTAGCCGGTGAACAAGCTGCCCGCCATGCTGCTGAGGCAACGCCAGCCAATGCAAATGCTATCGAAGCCCGTACTCGTGATATCGAAGCTGACCTCAGCAAGCTCATGAACCAAAAAGGGAAAGAGAGCTGGTCGAAAATCCGTGATGAAATGGGAATTTCGATGGAAGAAGGCTGCGGTATCTACCGTACTCCTGAATTAATGCAAAAAACGGTTGATAAGATTGCTGAACTGAAAGAACGCTTCAAAAATGTCGAAATTACCGACCATAGCAGCGTCTTTAATACTGACCTACTGTACACCATTGAATTAGGCTTTGGCCTTGATGTGGCGGAATGTATGGCTCACTCTGCAATCAACCGTAAAGAATCACGTGGTGCACACCAACGTTTAGATGAAGGCTGTACTGAGCGTGATGATGTGAATTTCCTTAAACATACTTTGGCATTCTATAACCCTGAGGGCTCCCCTCGTTTAGAATACAGTGATGTGAAAATCACGAAATCTCAGCCAGCTAAACGTGTTTACGGTGCCGAAGCTGAAGCTCAAGATAAGGCGAAGAAGGAGCAAGCTAATGGATGATATGAAACACCTAAAAATGGAGATCATGCGTTACAATCCGGAAACGGATAGTGAACCCCATTTGGTGACGTATGATGTCCCTTACGATGAGCAAACTTCTTTGTTAGATGCGTTAGGCTATATCAAAGATAACCTTGCTCCAGACCTGTCTTATCGTTGGTCTTGTCGTATGGCTATCTGTGGTTCTTGTGGCATGATGGTAGATAAAGTCCCTAAACTGGCTTGTAAAACCTTCCTGCGTGAATACCCACAAGGTATGAAAGTTGAGCCGTTAGGTAACTTCCCAATCGAGCGTGACCTTGTTGTTGATATGACTCACTTTATTGAGCGTTTAGAAGCAATCAAACCCTATATTATTGGGAATGATCGCAAACCATCTGAAGGCCCAAATAAACAAACGCCTGCACAGATGGCTAAATACCATCAGTTCTCAGGTTGTATCAACTGTGGTCTGTGCTATGCAGCTTGCCCACAATTTGGACTGAACCCAGAGTTCATCGGACCAGCCGCGATCACATTGGCAGAGCGCTACAATTTAGATAACCGAGACCATGGTGCGAAAGAGCGCATGACCTTGTTAAATGGTGACAACGGTGTCTGGAGCTGTACGTTTGTAGGCTACTGCTCTGAAGTCTGTCCTAAGCATGTCGACCCTGCAGGCGCTATCCAGCAAGGTAAAGTTGCCAGTGCGCAAGACTTTGTTATCGCCATGCTGAAGCCACGATAAGGAGAATTGAAGTCATGACTACGAAACGTAAACCCTATGTCAGAGAAATGAAGGGCGACTGGTGGCAAAAGCTCGGTTTTTACCGCTTTTACATCATGCGTGAAAGCACCTCCGTTCTTCAGGTCTGGTTCAGTATTTTAGTTCTGTATGGGGTGTTTGCGCTTAAAAGCGGTCCTGAGTCTTGGGCTGGCTTTGTTGGTTTTTTAAGTAACCCAATTATTCTTATTATTAACATCATTACGTTAGCTGCAACGCTGCTACATACCACAACGTGGTTCAACCTTGCACCTAAAGCTGTCAGTATTATTGTTAAAGATAAGAAAATGTCTGATGAGCCTATCGTTAAAGGCTTTTGGGCTGTCACGATTGTCGTCACTGCGGCAATTTTAGCTATCGCATTGTTATTTTAATCGAAGGAGAATCTGATGAATCTAACGCCTAAACGTTCCGATGAGCCGATTTTCTGGGGGTTATTTGGTGCTGGTGGTATGTGGAGTGCTGTAATTGGCCCCGCAATTATCATCCTGTTAGGGATTTTAATTCCACTGGGTGTCGCACCAGAAATGCTTAGCTATGAACGCATTATGGCATTTTGCCAAAGCTTTATCGGCCGCGTTTTCTTATTACTGATGATTATTCTGCCAGTATGGTGTGGTATGCACCGTATTCACCATACACTGCACGATTTTAAAATCCATGTCCCTGCAACTAAATGGGTTTTCTATGGCGGCTCAGCGATCATTAGTGTGATCGCAGTTATCGGTGTTTTCACTCTGTAATTGCGAACCTAACAAAATATACATACCCCATTAGCTATTGAGTAATGGGGTATTTTTTATTTAAATAGTGGCATTTTTAAATCATCGATGAATATATTCATCCATCGCTTATAAACAATAAAACCTTCTATTTTTACGCCAATACACCCTTTTAGCCACCTTAAACTGCATAATTCCCAAGCTAAAAAACATTCAGAATAACCTGAAGTTAAATCAAAACCTTACTTGCTATGATCAATAATACCTTTTAGAAAAGTCATTAATTATCAAATATCAATGTATTAATCATACCCCTCTAAGAATAAAGGATAGCATTCACACATTCTTTATTTTTATGTTAGGAGAAATTTAAATGGAATTTAAAACTCTATTTGTTGCATTATTAATTTCGAGTGCATTCGTATTACCCGCACAGGCTGATTCCTTTTCTGTTAAAAAAGAATCTTCCAACCAAATGCCAACCGAAACAGAGTTGTATAATGATTGCATAAAGTCTAATACTTACAGTTACTTACCAACGCCTGGTGAACCCCAGTCTTCCGTAAATAAAAAACGTGCGAAAAGAAAAGCAGCCGTAGAGAAAAAATGTAAATGTGTGGCTCCACGCGAATATAAGCTGTTAAAAGATATAGTAGGAAATGACCTCAATTCTTTTACGGCAAAAATGCAAGCCGATGAACAACTCGCGATGGCAACAGCTAAAAAATTGGTAGAACAAAAACGCCAAATTGAAAAACAATGTTCTAAATAAATCCATCACTCGCACAAATCCCCCCCTATTGTGCGAGCCTAAAAACACAGACACCTTATCACTGCTTTTCGAAACCATTAATCAATGCTTCTAAACCAAATAAAAAAGCCTCTGTGCCATCATCTTGATCCATAATTTGCAAAGCATCTTTTAATAGTCGAGGCATCGTATCATCTGCTATTTGTTGCCTATCATTAAGTGCTGCGATATGTTCTTGCTGCTCTAACACAGAACCTAACGTAAAATGACCAACCGCGCTTATGGCATATAACCCACATTTCAATGAAAAACCATTGTCCACCATAAACTGCAACTGCATTTCTACTGTGTCATATTGGTCTGAACTCGGGCGAGTCCCTAAATGCACTTTTGCGCCATCACGGTAACTTAATAATGCATCACGAAAGCTCAATGCATTATTACGTAAAAATTGTTGCCACGTTTCCCCAACTGCGGGTAATGAATGGCGATGATTGCGCTTTAGCATTTCAACAGATAATGCATCCAACAATGTGCGCTTGTTCTTCACATGCCAATATAGTGTAGGCTGCTCTACGCCCAGTTTTTGAGCTAGTTTTCGCGTTGTCAGCCCTTCCATTCCCACTTCATTTAGCAACTCTAATGCCACTGTGATGATGGTTTCTTTATCTAATCGCGCCATACTGCCCTCTCTTTTTTTCTATTGACACTCTATCACTGATAGGGATATATTCCAACTCTATCAATGATAGAGAAAAAACGATGAATAAATTTGCGATCACCGCTTTAACAATCACCGCCCTAGATGCTATGGGGATCGGCTTGATCATGCCTGTATTGCCTACATTGTTACGTGAATACGTGTCGGCTGAAAATTTAGCAAATCATTACGGTATCCTGCTGGCACTGTATGCCATCATGCAGGTTTTTTTTGCTCCTCTACTTGGCAAATGGTCTGATAAATTCGGGCGCCGACCAATATTACTACTATCCCTTGCAGGCGCTGCTGTGGATTACACTTTGCTTGCATTATCTAGCTCACTTTGGATGCTATACGTTGGGCGATTAATTTCTGGAGTGACTGGCGCAACAGGTGCGGTCGCCGCTTCTGTTATTGCTGACAATACTGCTTCACAAGAGCGTACTAAGTGGTTTGGACGCTTAGGGGCGGCTTTTGGTATCGGGTTAATCGCTGGCCCTGCAATTGGCGGCTTTACAGGGCAATTCTCAGCTCATCTTCCTTTTATTATTGCTGCCATTTTAAATGCGCTCTCTTTTTTAGTTATTATGTTGATATTTAAAGATAATAAAATCAAAAATACTGAAAAAAACACCACAGAAACAGCAGAAAATTCGCGACCTTTCCTGCAAGTGATCAAGCCAGTCATACTATTGTTATTTATCTTTTTTATGACTCAAATGATAGGGCAAATTCCAGCAACGACATGGGTGTTATTTACGGAACATCGTTTTCAATGGGGCAGTATGGAGGTCGGCCTATCTTTAGCGGGGTTAGGCATCATGCATGCCTTGTTCCAAGCATTTGTAGCGGGCGCAATCGCCAAGAAATTCAATGAAAAAGTGACGATTATTGTGGGCTTTGTTGTTGATGGAGCAGCATTCATTATTTTGTCATTATTGACAAAGGGTTGGATGATTTACCCTACATTAATCTTACTCGCCGGCGGCAGTATTGCGCTACCAGCCTTACAGGGGTTAATGTCAGCTCAAGTCAATCAAACTAACCAAGGTAAGCTACAAGGCGTTCTAGTCAGCTTAACCAATACGACGGGGGTGATCGGCCCATTATTATTTAGCTTTATTTTTGGTCAAACACTGGCAAGTTGGGATGGCTGGATATGGATGATTGGTGCGATAATGTATGTTTTATTGATTGTATTTATTTTATCTTTTTATAGAAGCACCAAAAAGATAGTTAAAATAGCGAAGCTATCAGCGAGCTAAGTTTTAGCATATCAATATTAAGTGCTATGATACCCCTATCAGATTTGCTTTTAGCACAAGATATTAAGAGACAAACCCTATGACATTACCCCCTAAAAAACCAAGAACAAAACCTGCGGAAGAAAGGCTAGATGACCTAATGAATGCAGCGGAAAAACTGTTTCTTTCTAAAGGGTTTGTGAGTACCACCGTCAGCGAAATTGTTTTATCAGCTGATGTAGCAAAAGGGACCTTTTATCATTATTTTCAATCTAAAAATGATATCATGGAAGCCCTGCGCACACGCTATATGGACTGGTATTTAGGCCATATTCAAACGGCTTTAGATAGCCAAACAAGCGCCTGTGAAAAATTAAAAGCATGGTGCGAAAATAGCGTCAAATACTATGTCGAAAAACAAAATATTCACGACATGTTATTTCATGACGAATACCACGGCCGCAGCAATGATCATGAAACCCGTGCCGTTGAGCAGATTAAAACTATTTTAGCTTTTGGCGAACAAAACAAAGCATGGCCAGAGTTGCCTAAAGAATTGATGTCGACAATGATTTACCATTCGATGCATGCTGCGGTTGATAATTTATCGACTAGCACCGAATACAATCAACATAATTTAGGCCAAATCCTCTACCAGCGCTTTAGCCAACTTCTAAAATAATTTAGCCATCCATGCAGTGATACCTCGCTGCATTTCTCATATTTTTCCTTCTCTTACATTATCTATTTTTATTTAGATATCAAACTATTACTTAACTCCCTTTTTTATAGGCTCATTACACCTCATCATTTAAATGCAAATGATTATTAATTATATTGACCGACGGTCAGTTTACGATCTATGCTAGCGAAACTAACAGATGACCAAATTTATCTACGCAACTACGGTAAGCGAGCCCTAATGCGTGGAGGTGCATGGTATTCACGAACTAGTGCAGGTATTGATGCCCTGTGCCTTAGTCACACTGAACACCATAAAAGTACGACAGTAGGAGCTAGAAGAGCTTGGATACTCTAGTCTGTAAATTAATATTGCTAGCCCCCATAGAGGGACTAGCAAAAATAATAAAGCCTAAATCAGCTTAGGCTTTGGAAGCCAAACCGTAATAAAATATGAAAGCCCACAAACCGCAATAAATAGCCCTACATAACCTAAGTTAAAGTGACCTAAATAACCGACAACTAGAGGAGTTACCCCCCCGATAGAGGCAGAAGCGCTATTATACCCAACGCCTAGTATTGTTGTCTGCCCATTAGATTTATCCATCACTACGGCTGATAAATTACACAATATCATCGCTGAATATGTGGACATAACGACCTGAGCGAAAAAGACTAGAAGTAAATTATCTAGCTGCAAGGAAAAATAGAGTGGTACTGAAAGCAATACCATCCCAGTAACTCCCATATTAAAAACAGATTTAGCTGAACTATATTTATCGGTTAACCAACCACATATCAGTATAAAAATTAACAATAGACCGGATGAGAATATTTCATAAAAATTTTTTATCTCATCTATCTTTAATTGTTCAATAATTAATGAAGTTGATAAATTTTGAGAGTAAAAAGTGACAGTTCCAGGGATAGTAAATAAGAAAACCCCAAAAATGTGGTGCCAACTGAACACTATTTTTCTGTTTAATTCATTTTTGTAATCAGGTAATTTAGCTCTAAACCAAAAACTAATTAAAATATTAACTAAACCAATTAACAATGGGATTCTCCAGCCAATTGATTGCATCATTTCTTCAGAAAATGTGTTCTTTAACACCCAAACGATAGCTAATGATGCTATTACGCCACATAAAGAACTACCAACAATAATTGATGAAACTCTGGATTGAATATTCCTATCTAAATCGTTAAATAAATAAGTGATTAAAGAAGGATATTCCCCAGCGAAACTGAAAGAAAGTGCTAATTGCAAAATTAATATTACTAATGGTGTATAGTTTCCTAACAATTCAATGGGTAACAGTGCCATCATTAATGTTGCCGTGCCTGTTATCAGGCTTGTTAATATCAAAGCGGATTTTTTCCCTACTGTATCAGCATACCGGCCAATAACATATCCCCCAAATGGGCGGATTATAAAACGCAATGCAAAGATACCCCATACCATTTCTGTCGCTTGGGAATAACCTAGTTTAGTTAATTCCATACTTAAATAAGTAGATATTGCAGCAAAAACTGCAATATCATAGTATTCCAAAGCATTACCAGCAACCACACCAAACCTGAATTTCCATTTCATTGTTTATCCCTTTTCTATTAATTTATTCCCTTATAGAAAAACATCCTATATATTTAAGGGTAACTCACCAGAGACTCCAAACACGCAAGGGTAATACCATTTTCTTTTAATGCCTGAAATAAACCACCAGGTGAAGTATAAGAGCAACCTAATTTTTCTTTAATACGTTGAATACGTTTATTTTCTGTCGCCTCTGAACAACCTTGAATATAACTAATTTCCTTTACTCGGCAATGTGATAATAATAAACGAATCGTTGTCATTTCTTTACGAGTAAAACGAATATTACCAAATCGCATATAATGGTGAGCATCTAAAATATCCCTATTATTATCTTCAATTTGTTGAGGTAAGCTTATGTCTGCCCTAAGCGGTAAAATAATATTTTCATTATCTTTCCAGATATGTTGGGAATAATCAGAAATAACAGCCCTTAATTTATAGAGTTCTAATAATTCATTACATGAAAATTTTTTCCTTGAATTTATTGATGTAATTTCATATATACCACCATATTGAGTGCAAAAATCAACTTTCATTTCTTTCTTATCAGTTTTAGATAATGTTTCTTGAAATGCGGAAGAGTAATTATTCCAATATTGAATACCGGGGGTTAATCGTTCCTTTACTTTTTTATCTAGATCATCATCCCAAAATATTAAAACCCACTCATAGTGACTTGAAATAACTTTTACCTCGTTATTTCTTACATCCACTCTACTGTAAGTAACATCTAAATCATTCCAATCGAAATACTTTAAAAACTTATCACCAAAACCCGAACAAGAGAGCTCTAGGTGTTTATTTTCTATATTCATACATCCCCCTTTAAATTTAAATAGCTAACAATTTTTTTTTACTCAATAACAATGAAGCAAATAGAGTTAATGAACTCAACGAAACAAAAACACCAACCAAGGAAACATCAATGATAACTAAGTAATTGATAATTAATGGCGTTAACCCGCCTATGATCGTCGATGAAAGGTTATATCCCATGCTTAAAGTGGTAACTTGTCCATTGGCTGGTTTTGTCATCGCATAATTCCAATTGCATAAAACCATCGCTGAAACAATAATAATTGACGATTGGGAGATAAGTATTAATGATAAAACCTTAGTCGACATTAGGTAATAAATAGGAATTGATAATATGGCAGCTAGCTTTACCCCTAAGTTAAACACCTGTTCAGAGTAACTGTATTTATCGGTTAACCAACCAATTATTGCCATTAAAACTAATAATAAAGTTGATGATATCATTGAATATATACTTTTAAATTCTTCTAATTCTAACTCCTTAAGTAAAAATGAAGATGAAAAATTTAAGGTATAAAAAATAACCGAGCCAGGAATAACAATCAGTAAAATATTAAATGCCTTAAGCCAATCTATTTTTTTCCCCCCATCATACTCAATGGGTTGGTCTGGTAAACGATAGCGAAACCAAAAACAGATCAGTATATTACCTAGACCTAATAGTAGTGGTATCCTCCACCCCACCCTTTGCATGGTTTCAGGGTCTAATATATTTTCGAGAATTAACACGACCCCTAACGAGCCAATAACACCAACAACCGCACTTCCGGTTAACAACGCCGAAATTCTACCTCGTTCTTGGGGTTTAGAATCTTTATATAAATAGGTAGACAGTGATGGGCTTTCACCCGCATAACTAAAAGATAACAACATTTGAAGAAATAAGATGACTAAAGGCGTATATGCCCCTAAGAATTCAATTGGCAGAAATGCCATACACAATGTAGCGCTGCCTGTAAGGGTACTTACCAAAATCATTGCCGGTTTTTTACCGACTTTATCTGCATAACGGCCAATCACATACCCTCCTAATGGCCGTATAAGAAAACGTAAAGCAAAAATCCCCCACACCATTTCCGTTGCTTGCTGATAACCTAGGCGAGTTAATTCTGCACTTAAATATGATGAAATCGCTGCAAAAATTGCAACATCATAAAATTCTAAGGTATGCCCTGCTACAGCGCCAAAACGTAATTTCCATTTCATAAAATAATTTTACATCCCTATATAAAACAAATAGTTAAATTAATTAATAGGCATTAATTTTTCTAAACTTGCTAATGTAATCCCGTGTTCTTTCATTACCGAAAAACATTCCTTTTGAGATACCATTTCACAATTTAATTTTTTCTTAATATTATTAAGCCTTCTATATTCTTCGTCCTCCGAACAGCCTTGAATACGGCTAATTTCCTTTATATTTCGATGGGAAAGCAACAAACGGATGGTTAATGCTTCTTTGTTTGAAAATGATAACTGACCAAAACGTATAAAATTAGGAGTTTCCTTCCCCCTACAAATAATAGGTTCAGGTTCATCTAATTCAATTTTTTGGCGTAATGGTAATGCAACCGTTTTATTTTCAGACCATTGTTTATATGCATATTCAGAAACTATTGAACGCCATTGATACAATGTAAGTAAATGTTCATATGGGACTTTATGATTCGCATTAAGTGAAAATATCTCAAATAAGTTATTGTATCTATTACAAATGTCTATTTTTTTATTACCTTTATCTAATTTGGTTAAAATTTTCTGATATGCATCGGAATAATTACACCAATATTGAACCCCAGAAAATAACCGTTCTTTTAATGATAAATCCATATCATGGTGCCAATAAATTAATTGCCATTCATAATCACTAGATAATGTATATATATTCCTTTCATCAACATTAATAACCGTATAATGGATATCAATATCATTCCAATCAAAATAGTTGTAAAGATCTAATTTTACTCTAGCACTTATTTTTTCTATCTTCCTGTTTTCTATATCCATAAAAATCACCTTGTAGTTATTTAAATAAAAATAAAGATAATAAAAACGTTGAATAAATATCTTTAACACATAAAAGTAAATATTCAAAGACCAAAATTTAAAGGTATTTAAAATTAAGAGTTATTTTTATATCTTTATATCTCTATTGAGTTAAAGCTCATTAAAATAATTTAAATTATATTTATATATTAACTATTGGAGATCATATGAAACAAGATTGGCACTCGGCTGATATTATTGCAGCAATAAAGAAAAAAGGGTCTTCTCTTTCACAAATATCACGTTCAGCAGGGTTAAATTCATCCACATTGAATAATGCACTTTCAAGGCGCTGGCCTAAAGGGGAGAGAATTATTGCGGAGTTTCTGGGGGTACCAGCAGAGGAAATTTGGCCATCCCGTTATGTCGGCAAACAAAAGGGATAGTTTTATTTATGCCCAAGCAATATATAACAATAATAAAGCGGGTAAGATGAAAACTACCCGCTTGTTTTAAATAGTTAACTCGACACTTTTAAGCCAATTAAACCCGTAATAATCAAAGCTAGGCTTAATAAACGGAACATATTCGCTGATTCACCCAGGAAAATAATCCCAACAATTGCAGTACCAACAGCACCTATACCCGTCCAAATTGCATAGGCAGTTCCTACTGGTAGGTCACGCATGGCGTAAGCTAATAACCCCATACTGGCGATAATCGCAATAATGGTAATAATACTGGGTGTTAAACGCGTGAAACCATGAGTGTATTTTAACCCTACAGCCCATACTACTTCTAATAAGCCTGCAAATAAAAGAATGATCCAAGCCACTTGGGTTACTCCCGTTAATTACTCGGGGCCGTCCCCATATTTGAATGACGTTTATTCAGGTCGTCCTGAATACGTGTGATGTGTGAATACATTATAAACCTTCGTTAGCGCTGACTCAAGCCACGAAAAATAACAAATAAGCGCAAATCAACCATAAAATTCAACATTTTTATACCGTTTTTTATTATTAAGCATCATAACCATCGCACTCAAAATTATACACATGTAAAGTAGATGTTTAATCTGGCAAGTTAATCGAGAAAATAGCATGAGTCTCAGAGACATCTTACTCGCCCTTTGTGTGGTGGTTATTTGGGGTGTTAACTTCGTTATCATTAAACTCGGCGTTACCGCACTTCCGCCGTTATTATTAGGTGCATTACGCTTCATGTTTGTGGCCTTCCCTGCTATTTTTATTTTTAAGCGCCCCAAAATTCCGCTCAAATTATTACTTCTCTATGGACTTACCATCAGCTTCGGTCAATTTGCCTTCTTATTTTGCGCGATTAGAGTGGGTATGCCTGCGGGTATAACCTCTGTCATATTGCAATCCCAAGCTTTCTTTACCCTATTACTTGGCGCAATAATTTTAAAAGAATCATTGCAACCGACTCACTTCATCGGCATGTTTATTGCCATAATAGGGTTAACCATATTAGCCAATGGGGCAACCGCTGGTGGATTAGATGATATACCGCTACTTGGGCTAGCCTTTACACTGATCGCGGGGCTTTCTTGGGCTTGCGGTAACATTACTAATAGGATCATTATGCAACATAAAGGGGCTGAAAAATGCAGTGCCTTGTCCTTAGTAAGTTGGAGCGCGCTAATCCCTATTATTCCATTCTTAATAAGTTCTTGGGTTTTAGAAGGGGAAGATGCCATCGTAGACGGACTTACTGGTTTTAATTGGTCCATATTTGGCGTTATTTTATATCTTGCTTATTTATCTACTTTTGTTGGCTATGGGCTATGGGGGATCTTACTTGGCCGCTATGAAGCGTGGCGAGTTGCGCCATTCTCTTTGCTCGTTCCTGTATTTGGTTTAAGCAGTAGTGCTTTATTCCTTGATGAACATATTAATGGCATACAAATCGCCGGGCTTATTTTAATTATGTTTGGCTTAATTATAACGCTTTTTGGTAAAAAAATTATTCTCAGCCTAAGGCATGCTTAAAGTAGCCGATTTAATTACCGAGAGTTTTATCTTTCGGTAATTAAATCCCCCCTCATAAAGCATTTTATTTCTGACTATTATTTAGTTCAAAAATCCACACTAAATAAAACTTATGGTTTAATTAAAAAAAATAGCAAGTCTTTAGCTTAAAATCCGATAAAATCCAGTCGCTAATGATAAATTAGTGAAGCTCACTGCAATTATAGAATTGTTCTCACAATTTCCAATAGGTGTCTCGTTTTAGCTACTTTTCCTTTAACTTAAATTAGCTATATCTTCCTTGTTCTACTTAAATAAATAGTAATTAAGTAACATTTAAATAGATAACAAAGCGCTGTTAACTGAATAAATGGGGATGGCTATGGGTAAACAATTAATTTGGATTGTACTCGCTTTACTTGGTGCATTTTCACTAGGTTATATTGCCTTAAATCGCGGTGAACAGATCAATGCTCTGTGGATTGTTGTTGCTGCAGTATGTATTTATCTCATTGCATACCGCTACTACGGGCTATTTATTGCGAAAAAAGTATTACAAGTCGATTCAACACGTATGACGCCTGCAATTCGTCATAATGATGGGCTCGACTACGTACCAACAGATAAAAAAGTATTATTTGGTCACCATTTTGCCGCTATTGCTGGAGCAGGCCCTCTTGTTGGTCCGGTTCTTGCTGCCCAAATGGGGTACTTACCGGGTATGCTCTGGTTGTTAGCAGGAGTAGTACTGGCAGGGGCTGTACAAGACTTTATGGTGTTATTTGTTTCGACGCGACGAGATGGGCGCTCTCTTGGAGAGCTAGTTAAGGAAGAAATGGGTAATACAGCAGGTGTGCTGGCATTAATTGCATGCTTTATGATCATGGTGATTATCTTAGCGGTACTGGCCATGATTGTCGTTAAAGCGCTAACCCATAGCCCATGGGGAACTTACACTGTTGCTTTCACTATCCCATTAGCCATTTTCATGGGGATTTATACTCGTTATATCCGTCCTGGTCGTATTGGCGAAGTATCGATTATTGGGTTAATTTTCCTTGTCTTTGCCATCATTTCTGGAGGGTGGGTTGCTGAAAGTGAAACGTGGGCACCTTATTTTGATTATACTGGTGTCCAATTAACGTGGATGTTAGTGGGGTATGGCTTTGTTGCTGCGGTACTTCCTGTTTGGTTACTCCTTGCTCCACGAGACTACCTTTCTACCTTCTTAAAAATCGGTACTATTATTGGCCTTGCTATTGGTATTTTGATTTTAAATCCTAATCTACAAATGCCATCACTAACGAAATATATTGATGGTACAGGCCCCGTTTGGGCAGGGGATTTGTTCCCATTCTTATTTATCACTATTGCCTGTGGTGCTGTTTCTGGCTTCCATGCGCTGATTTCTTCAGGCACAACGCCGAAAATGTTAGCAAATGAAAACCAAGCCTGCTTTATCGGTTACGGCGGTATGTTAATGGAATCATTTGTTGCCATCATGGCGCTAGTCGCAGCTTGTGTGATTGACCCAGGTGTGTATTTTGCCATGAATAGTCCAATGGCAATGTTAGCCCCCGCCGGTACACAAGATGTTGTTGCCTCTGCGGCTCAAGTTGTAAGTAGTTGGGGTTTCCAAATTACGCCTGAGCAGTTAAATACAATAGCTCATGAAGTCGGTGAGAGCAGTATTATCTCACGGGCAGGAGGAGCACCGACGCTTGCTGTCGGAATGGCCTATATTTTACACGGTGCACTTGGTGGGTTGATGAATGTCGCCTTCTGGTACCACTTTGCTATTTTATTTGAGGCGTTATTTATTTTAACTGCAGTTGATGCAGGAACACGTGCCGCACGTTTTATGCTGCAAGACTTGCTTGGGGTGGTGTCACCGTCACTAAAACGAACAGACTCACTGCCTGCAAACTTAATAGCAACCGCACTATGCGTACTGGCATGGGGATATTTCCTGCATCAAGGTGTTGTCGACCCTCTGGGCGGGATTAACACACTATGGCCACTATTCGGTATCG
Source organism: Providencia sp. NPDC089933 (assembly GCF_049545585.1). NCBI lineage: Bacteria > Pseudomonadati > Pseudomonadota > Gammaproteobacteria > Enterobacterales > Morganellaceae > Providencia > Providencia sp. NPDC089933. The sequence continues at coordinate 193,717 of NZ_JBMWDT010000007.1, read as the reverse complement.
CAAACCAAATGCTAGCAGGTATGGCATTAATGCTCTGTGCTGTGGTACTGTTCAAAATGAAGCGTCAACGATACGCATGGGTTGCATTGATACCAACAGCTTGGTTATTGATTTGTACTATGACAGCTGGTTGGGAAAAAACCTTTAGTGAAGATGCTCGTGTTGGCTTCTTAGCTGTTGCAAATAAATTCCAAGCAATGATTGATAGTGGAAATATTCCAGTTCAGTACACCGAATCTCAACTCACGCAGTTGATTTTCAATAACCGTTTAGACGCTGGCTTAACTATTTTCTTTATGATTGTTGTGGTATTACTAGCTCTTTTCTCCATCCGCACTGCGTTGAAGGCCTTAAAATCTGACCAACCAACTGCGAATGAAGTACCCTACGAGCCAATGCCAGCCAACTATGAAGAAATCGTGGCAAATACACGACATCATTAATACACCGGAGATTGAGAGTTGAGCAGTTTTGTTTTAAATATTTAGTTTTTAAGTATTTATCAAGATTCACTCTCTTTCTCCAAAATAATTGAAGCTACAACACAAAATATGACGAGGATTTATGTTTGGAGAACTGGGAAAAGCAGCCCGCTACCTCGGCCAAGCGGCAAAAATGATGGTTGGCGTCCCTGACTATGACAACTATGTTGCTCACATGCAAAAAACGCATCCTGATCAAACGCCAATGACCTATGAAGAGTTTTTCAAAGAACGTCAAGACGCACGCTATGGTGGTAAAGGTGGGTTTAAGTGCTGTTAGCGACTTAAAATAGACAAAAAAGCCGGGGTCAGTTCACATCGACCACGGCTTTTTATTTTTAGCGATTCCGTATAGGATACGCTATTATTTTACGCGTGAAACGTATTCGCCTGAGCGAGTATCGACACGGATAACTTCACCGATCTGAACAAACAGCGGAACCTTAACAACTGCGCCAGTGCTCAGTGTCGCTGGTTTACCACCTGTACCAGCAGTATCACCTTTCAAGCCTGGGTCAGTATCGGTAATTTCTAACTCAACAAAGTTAGGTGGAGTTACCGCGATAGGACGACCGTCCCACAAAGTTAAAATACACTCTGCTTGGTCAACTAACCATTTGGCGTTATCGCCAACGGTTTTTTCGTCTGCTGCTAATTGTTCGAAAGTTTCGTTGTTCATGAAATGCCAGAACTCACCATCGGTATATAGGTAAGTTAAGTTCATATCCATGACATCAGCACCTTCAACGGAGTCAGTAGACTTAAATGTTTTTTCCAACAGCTTGTTAGAAATCAGTTTACGGATACGCACACGTGCAAATGCTTGACCTTTACCTGGTTTTACGAATTCACTTTCTAAAACGACACAAGGCTCGCCATCTAACATGATTTTAAGACCTGAGCGGAATTCATTGGTACTATAAGTAGCCATGGTGATCCTCTAATTTATAAACTAAAAATGGCATAGCCAAAAAATGGTCGATATTGTAACTCAAAATACCTCATCCAGAGAAGTCTGGATACAACAACTTGCTGAAGCAATCACTAATCCAGATGAATTGCTGCAAATGCTTAACTTAGAAAACCACCTTTTTTCGAAAGAAGGCAATGAAGCGCGTAAATTATTTCCTTTGCGTGTGCCAATGCCGTTTATCTCGCGGATGAAAAAAGGCGATCCACTAGACCCTCTGTTATTGCAAGTATTAACGGCAAAAGCAGAGTTTGATATACATCCAGGTTTTTCTACAGACCCGCTAGAAGAGCAAGATAACGCAATTCCCAGTTTGCTGCATAAATACCACAACCGCGCATTACTGCTGGTAAAAGGTGGTTGCGCAGTCAACTGTCGCTACTGTTTTCGCCGGCATTTTCCTTATGAAGATAACAAAGGAAATAAAAATAACTGGTTGATGGCTGTGGATTATATAAAAAACCACACCGAACTCAATGAAATCATCTTCTCAGGTGGTGACCCACTAATGGCAAAAGACCATGAACTCGACTGGTTAATTAGCCAACTAGAGGCAATCCCACATATAAAACGCCTTAGAATTCATACTCGTTTACCCGTTGTTATTCCAGAACGTATTACCGACACACTATGCAACAGACTTGCGCGTTCGCGGCTTCAAGTGATTATGGTTACACATATTAACCATGCAAATGAAATTGATAAACCATTAACTGCCGCCATGTTTAAACTAAAGTCATCAGGTGTTACCTTACTGAATCAAAGCGTATTATTACGCCAAGTTAATGACAATGTAAGCGCATTAGCTAATTTAAGTAATGCCTTATTTGACGCAGGGATTTTACCTTATTACTTACATGTATTGGATAAAGTCCAAGGAGCAGCACACTTTTTAGTCAGTGATTTAGAAGCTCGACAATTAATACAGCAGTTATTAAGTCAGGTATCCGGATACCTCGTACCAAAATTGGCACGGGAAATTGGCGGAGAGCCAAGCAAAACATTGCTTGACCTAAATTTAAGGCAGATTTAAAAAGCAAAACGCCCAAATTACTGTAATTTGGGCGCTATGAAATCATATTAGGGACATTTATATACTTGGCCAACCATTTTGCTATCTAGCGGAATAAAGCTAGATAATACTGTTTCACTTGGACTTGTTGCGCCAAAAATAACATTACCACCCATTGCAGCAGCTTTATTTCGCAAGTCATTCGCAGCACTGCGCATTGAGCTGGATTCATTATTCACACCGCTCAACCAGTTGCTTTGTGTCCCTGCAACCTGCCCCAGAAGCTGGCAATCACTTCCTGGTTGATTCTCAACAAAACGAACTTGTGAGCCTGCCGCAGTCAAATTAGTTGTTGTAGAACAACCCGCTAAAAGCAGTAATGCAGCAGCACCAATCAAGACTTTAATTCGCATGTTTTCCCTCATTTTTCATTGTGTTTTTTTTGCAACTGGTTTGAAAATCGTTTTAGTCCCAATACCATATTGATAGCAATATATCATGAAATATCTAGGAGGTGATTAACATACTGCGTCAAAATTACCGTGTAAATACCACAGTTCACCAGCCAAATAGAGTCTATCACAAAACAATCAAGACAACCGCCCTGTTGTTTATTTCTTCAAACCATTTTGCCTTACGCTAAATATAACCTTTTGATGGACCTTTACGCAAAAATAAATGGCATTTAACATTAATTTATATCCACCTAATGGCTGCTCCCATTTTGAGTTAATAACTGTAGCGTCATTTAAGAAGCAATAAAAAAACCGGCACCGCTAGTTAAACTAACGGTGCCGGTCTTATATCGGCTAGTAACAACCAACTAAGTTAGCTGTTACCTAAGCTTGATGTCTTTTACATCATGCCGCCCATTCCACCCATGCCGCCCATACCAGCAGCACCTAAGTCAGGTGCATCTGATTTTGGCAGTTCAGTGATCATCGCTTCTGTCGTGATCATTAAACCTGCGATAGATGCTGCAAATTGCAGAGCAGAACGCGTTACTTTAGTTGGGTCTAAGATACCCATATCGATCATATCGCCGTATGCATCAGTCGCTGCGTTATAACCTTCGTTGCCTTGGCCTGATTTAACTTTATTCACGACAACAGAGGCTTCTTCGCCTGCGTTAGTCACGATTTGGCGCATAGGTGATTCCATTGCGCGCAGAGCAACACGGATACCCACGGTTTGATCTTCGTTGTCGCCTTTTAAACCTTCCAGTTTAGCAGCAACACGAACCAGTGCAGTACCACCACCAGCTACAACACCTTCTTCAACAGCTGCGCGAGTTGCATGCAGAGCATCGTCAACGCGAGCACGTTTTTCTTTCATTTCAACTTCAGTTGCTGCACCAACTTTAATAACAGCAACACCGCCTGCTAATTTAGCAACACGCTCTTGTAATTTTTCACGGTCATAATCAGAAGAAGACTCTTCGATTTGCTGACGAATTTGAGCAACACGGGCTGAAATCGTCGCTTCATCACCAACACCATCAATAATGGTTGTAGTATCTTTGTTGATAACAATGCGTTTTGCTTGACCTAAGTCTTCTAACGTTGCTTTTTCTAGCTCCATACCGATCTCTTCAGAGATAACAGTACCGTTAGTCAGAACAGCGATATCCTGTAGCATTGCTTTACGACGATCACCAAAGCCAGGAGCTTTAACAGCCGCAACTTTAACAATACCACGCATCGTGTTGACAACTAGTGTTGCCAGCGCTTCGCCTTCAACATCTTCTGCAATAATTAACAGTGGTTTGCTAGCTTTAGCTACGCCTTCTAATACAGGCAGTAATTCACGGATGTTAGAAACTTTTTTATCAACTAATAAAATAAATGGGTTTTCTAACTCAACAGCACCTGTTTCTGGTTTGTTGATGAAATAAGGGGACAGGTAACCGCGGTCAAACTGCATACCTTCAACCACATCCAATTCATCTTCTAGGCCTGTACCTTCTTCAACAGTGATAACGCCTTCTTTACCGACTTTATCCATTGCTTCTGCGATCAGTTTACCCACGGTTTCGTCGGAGTTTGCAGAAATAGTACCAACCTGTGCGATTGATTTAGAGTCTGAACATGGAACAGAAAGTGTTTTCAGCTCTTCAACTGCAGCAATAACGGCTTTATCGATACCACGTTTAAGATCCATTGGGTTCATACCCGCTGCAACGGCTTTTAAACCTTCAGTGATGATAGCTTGAGCCAAAACTGTTGCTGTAGTTGTACCGTCACCCGCAGCATCGTTAGCTTTAGAGGCAACTTCTTTCACCATCTGTGCACCCATGTTTTCGAATTTATCTTCTAATTCGATTTCACGTGCTACAGAAACACCATCTTTGGTGATAACTGGTGAGCCGAAAGATTTATCTAAAACTACATTACGGCCTTTAGGACCTAAAGTTACTTTTACTGCATCTGCCAGAACATTCACACCACGAAGCATTTTCGTACGTGCATCACTACCAAATTTAACGTCTTTAGCTGCCATTATCTCTTTCCTTCAAATTCTTTTCGTTAGTTGAGAAGTTTTAAGTGAAAATTACGCTTCAACAATTGCCAGAATGTCACTTTCAGACATGATCAGGACTTCTTCATTGTCGATTTTTTCAGCTTTCACACCATAACCGTCGTTAAAAATCACGATATCACCAACTTTCACATCCAGTGCTTTGATTTCACCATTTTCTAGGATGCGACCGTTGCCTACAGCAAGTACTTCACCACGAGTTGATTTAGCTGCAGCAGTACCAGTCAGAACGATCCCGCCAGCAGATTTTGATTCAACTTCTTTACGTTTAACGATAACACGGTCATGCAATGGACGAATTTTCATTAATAGTTCTCCTATAAATAAAGTCCACACTAGGTAAAAGGACGATACCAGTATGTCTCAAATAAACTAGTACCATGTTTGAGCAGATTGGGGCGAAACAGAGGGACTTCAAGGGGGGAGATAAAAAATTTTTCATTTTTATCTCCCTACAAAAAGAATGGATTTACGACTTGGGGCGGTCGTCTTTATCAGATGAGTCCGTTTTATCTGAGTTATCAATTGTAAAAGAAGGGTCATCTTGTTTACGTTGGAATTCCCCCTCAAAAGTGTCTCCATTTTGGTATTTCCCGCCCCCCGTTTGGCCAAAACCATTCCCCGGTTGATAAAAACGGATGTGAGGAATTAAACGCATTACAATGAGTTTTTGAATTGGCGGAAGTAACAACAATAAACCAATGAAGTCAGTAAAAAAGCCTGGAACGATAAGTAAAAAGCCAGCTAAAACCAACGCAACACTTTTGATCATTTCTGCTGCGGGACTTTCACCTGACACTAATTTTTGTTGGATTTGCAGTACATTTTTCATGCCTTGGTTCTTGACGAGTGAAACACCTAGACAAGAAGTTAGAACAACTAAAATCAAAGTCATTAATACGCCAACTTCGGACGCAACTCGCACAAAAATGACAGATTCAATGTAAACGAGAATACCTATCAGAATGAGTGGTAACCAGCGCACAAGTTCTCCTTTATTTCAATAAGCTATCAACTATTTTACGCCCCTTGGAAAACCTTTGTGAACTGTATCTAAGAGACAACTATCAATATTCGCTTTTTTCTTTAGTATAGCCATAATAATTGGGGCAGATATAACGCTTTTCAACTCACAGATTTTTCTCATTAATGATACTTATCTGTGATGAATGTCACACAACGTAAAATCTGTTGCATAAATCAAACTATATAGTGATCTAGGTTCAAGGCAGTACATGATTAAAAGCTTATCATCTACCCATAAATCAGTAGATCATAATGCTGACAACGTAGTAGTTGGTGTTAATCGCTTGTGAAGTTTTATTTCACAATATTAATCACCTGTGAATTTTGCTTTACGATATATTACTTTTTTTGCAAGCGCATAAACGGACAGTAAACTGTAATCTAATTAAGAAGGTTCTCATGTCAAACAATACTCGTATCGAAGAAGACCTGTTAGGTAAAAAAGAAGTTCCAGCTGATGCCTATTATGGTGTTCATACTCTGCGTGCGATTGAAAACTTTTATATCAGCGACCGCACTATTAACGATGTCCCAGAATTTATTCGAGGCATGGTTATGGTCAAAAAAGCGGCAGCTTTAGCCAATAAAGAACTGAAAACTATCCCACGTAATATCGCGGATACTATCATTAAAGCCTGTGATGTTGTATTAAATGAAGGCAAATGTATGGATCAGTTCCCTGTTGACGTATTCCAAGGTGGTGCGGGCACATCACTCAATATGAATACCAACGAAGTTCTGGCAAATATCGGTTTAGAACTGATGGGCCATAAAAAAGGGGAATATGATTATTTAAACCCGAATGATCACCTTAATAAAAGCCAGTCAACTAACGATGCTTACCCTACAGGGTTCCGTATCGCAGTATATAACTCTGTACTGAAATTAATTGATTCTGTTGAATACCTGAAAAAAGGCTTTGAAGCTAAAGCTGAAGAATATAAAGACATTCTGAAAATGGGCCGTACCCAATTGCAGGATGCTGTTCCAATGACCGTCGGTCAAGAGTTCCATGCTTTCGCGACTCTTTTAAAAGAAGAAGAGAAAAATCTAAAACGTAGCATCGAATTACTGCTCGAAGTTAACTTAGGTGCAACTGCTATCGGTACTGGTCTGAATACCGCACCGGGCTATTCAGAAATAGCTGTTAAAAAATTAGCAGAGGTCACAGGCTTAGCTTGTGTACCAGCAGAAGACTTAATCGAAGCAACTTCAGACTGTGGTGCTTATATCACTGTACATGCAGGCCTAAAACGTCTGGCGATGAAACTGTCTAAGATTTGTAACGACTTACGTCTACTGTCTTCTGGGCCTCGTGCAGGTCTTAAAGAAATCAACTTACCTGAGTTACAAGCTGGTTCTTCTATCATGCCAGCAAAAGTTAACCCTGTTATCCCTGAAGTTGTTAACCAAGCTTGTTTCAAAGTCATCGGTAATGATATTTGCGTGACTATGGCTGCAGAAGCAGGTCAATTACAATTAAACGTAATGGAACCTGCAATCGGTCAAGCTATGTTCGAATCGATTTCCCTGATGAACAACGCCTGTCGTAATCTGCAAGAAAAATGCATTAGCGGCATTACAGTGAACAAAGAGATCTGTGAAGCGTTTGTATTTAACTCCATCGGTATCGTCACTTACCTGAACCCATTCATTGGTCACCATAATGGTGATATCGTCGGTAAGATTTGCGCAGAAACAGGTAAGAGCGTACGTGAAGTTGTTCTTGAACGTGGTTTACTAACAGAAGCTGAGCTGGATGATATTTTCTCTGTTGAGAACTTAAAACACCCTGCTTATAAAGCAAAACGTTTTGATGACTAAAAATTTATGTTTATCATAAATAATACTTAAAAATAAAGGCACGCCTCTCACCAGAAAGCGTGCCTTTTTTGATTCATACACACACAAAAAATTAACATAACAGTTTCATAATTTTAATTTTCATTTTGTCGAGGAGTAAACACTATGTTAGCCGTAGAATTTATTATTGTTCTGCTGGCCATCTTTTTGGGGGCCCGTTTAGGTGGGATAGGTATCGGCTTTGCCGGTGGCCTTGGGGTACTGGTACTCGCTGCAATTGGCGTGAAACCGGGTACGATTCCATTTGACGTTATCTCAATCATCATGGCTGTTATCGCCGCTATCTCAGCAATGCAAATTGCAGGGGGTTTAGATTACTTAGTTGCCCAAACAGAAAAATTACTGCGCCGCAACCCAAAATACATCACCATACTTGCCCCAATCGTCACCTATTTTCTGACCCTTTTTGCAGGAACTGGTAATATTTCTTTAGCGACATTACCTGTTATTGCAGAAGTCGCAAAAGAGCAAGGTGTTAAACCCTGTCGTCCACTTTCAACCGCGGTTGTTGCGGCACAGATTGGTATCACTGCATCACCAATTTCAGCCGCAGTGGTTTACATGGCATCAGTCATGGAAAACCCAGCAATGGTTGGCGCAGGAAATACTGTAAGTTATATCACGCTGCTGAGTATTTTATTACCGGCCACCTTCCTCGCTATCATTTTAATGTCATTCATCATTTCTTGGACATTTAATTCCAAGTTGTCTGATGACCCTATTTATCAAAAACGTTTAGCAGAAGGATTAGTCGAATTACGTGGAAGCCAAGTAAAAGAAATCAAAGCGGGTGCTAAATCTTCCGTCTTGTTATTCTTGTTTGGTGTTATCGGCGTTGTTTGTTATGCCATCATCAATAGCCCTAGCCTTGGTATTGTTGAAACACCATTAATGAACACCACTAACGCAATTTTAATTATCATGCTAACAGTGGCAACATTAATTACTGTACTATGCCGTGTAAACACCGATGCAATCTTGAATTCAAGTACCTTTAAAGCGGGTATGAGTGCATGTATTTGTATCTTAGGTGTGGCGTGGTTAGGTGATACTTTCGTACAGCACAACATTGACTGGATCAAAGCAACTGCAGGTGACTTAATCCACGAACATTCATGGATGTTAGCGGTAATTTTCTTCTTCTGCTCTGCACTACTTTATTCACAAGCTGCAACAGCAAAAGCACTGATGCCAATGGCATTAGCCTTGAATGTAAGCCCATTAACCGCTATTGCGTCATTCTCTGCGGTATCTGGTTTATTCATTCTACCAACTTACCCAACTCTGGTTGCTGCGGTACAAATGGATGACACAGGGACAACACGCATTGGCCGTTTCGTCTTTAACCACCCATTCTTCATCCCAGGCACTATTGGTGTTGCATTAGCCGTTTCATTCGGCTTCCTGTTTGGTGGTATGATCCTGTAGTTTTACTAATCATAATTAAATACACTTAAAACCCGTTGCGATTTGCGCGGGTTTTTTATATCTATACACAACAGTATGTTATTCTCTCTTATCAAAATAAAGTTACATACGTGACTATAAAAATAATAGGTCTCTTATAGGTTATCTATTATTTTTATTTAATATGTATAAAAACAATACCAATATACATATTTAAAGTGCATTACCCTCTTATTTTAGTCGTTAAAATAAAAACTAATTATAATAATTTTACTGGCGTTACATTTATATTAATACTCTCAATATAAGTGTAACAAACAATGACTGATTACATAAAATGATAAATAAAAAAGACATTTTTACGCTAATTTAGCTATAAAATTAAACGCTAAAAATAAAGATAAAATAAAAACAAATCAAAAGTTAACTCCAAGAAAATTAAAAATCACAAAACTAAACACCAATAAATCCATATCCCGCACTCATATACCGTGTATTGAATATAGAAATAACCTATTGAATCATTAAAACCAATTCGCCATAAATATTGGTAATAACTAATTAATCCTAGTTAAATAGACCGCGGAATTTATTACGATTACCTTTTATTAACCATCATCGTAATAGACGATAACAAAGAATATTTTTGATAATTAAATAGTGTACTATTTGTATCTATTTATTTGGAGGAGGAATGTTAAACGCTCAACGAAATGAAAATACTAATGTGACTATTTATATTGGAACATATTTAAAGCACCGCAGAAAAGCGGTTGGCTTAACGGGGGCGCAGTTAGCTTCCCGCTTAAATATTAGTCAACAGCAAGTTTCTCGTTATGAAAGAGGCAAAAATTCCATTACTATTCAAGGTCTTTTGGATATTTTACAAGCTCTTGAACTAAGAAAACACGATATAGATGATTTTATGAAAAATATTTTTCAGTTCTATTATATCGATGCTGCACTAGAAGCTAAGTTGATTAACTAATGTTTTAATATAAATTAAAAACAATCAGTCAATATCAGGGGGGTTCTCCCCCTCCTGTTGCCCACTTTTTCAGTTTATTTGCTCTCTTCTAATCGACTAAATCATTCCCCCTCATAAGCCCTAGCCATAACATGTGGGCGACTCACATTCTTAAGGCTGTATTATCTATTTTTCTCAATTGGTTGGGGGTAAAACAAACAGCTATAATTCAGAATTGAACATTGTTATGATGGGAGAAAATCAGACTTTACTGTGATGGAGTTAACAATGCCTATCCAACGTGACACTATTCTAAGTCATGCTTTAAACCAACTTGAAATCCAGGGTTTATCTGCATCCACAGAAAATTTACTGCATGAAATTGAATCTGATTTCTCTACTATACGCCAATTTTGGCCCGACGATGAAGCGCTTGTTTATGATTGCCTACGCTATCATGGTCAGCAAATTGAAGTGTGGCAGCGCCAAACACTCCTAGATGAATCATTAAACCCTCAGCAGAAGCTTATGGCCCGTTACCAGCAGTTATCCGAGAAAGTCCGTGAAGGGCGTTTCCCTGGCTGCTTGTTCATCTCTGCTTGTAATTATTACCCTGAATCAGAGCACCCTATTCACCAACTTAGCCGTCTGCAAAAAGAGAATTCCTTTAAATTTACCAAAGATTTGTTAGATGAGCTTGATATAGAGGACTCTGAGCTGGTTGCCAACCAAATGGAATTAGTACTAGAGGGTTGCTTGAACCGCTTGTTAGTTCAGCGAGATATTCAAGATGTTGAAATTGCTCAGCACTTATCCGAAGACATTTTAGCCATTGCTTTATGTCGTAAAAAAGGCGCCTTAAGTTAAAAAACCAACAACCGTTTATTAAACACACATCTTTTGCTGAAAAAGAAAACACTCAGTCGAAAAATATGTTTTTTTTATAAAAACTCATTGACGTAAACGGCCTAATACGGTTTAATGCGCCCCGTTGCCCGGATAGCTCAGTCGGTAGAGCAGGGGATTGAAAATCCCCGTGTCCTTGGTTCGATTCCGAGTCCGGGCACCACTTTCACTTCTACAGTGGTTCCCTCAAAAAAAGCAATTTCCTTATAAACATTTAAAATTCCCTCACATACTGTTCGTCAAACTCAACGAGACCTTACACCTGAACAAGCCGCAGAAAAACTAAGAATTGTCAGCGATATTCACTATAAAAACTAATTTTTAGCTGACCACTACAAAACGATAAAATAGCTCACATAGTTTGTGGGCTATTTTATTTATAGTGCTTTTAGCCCTTGATTTATCTTCTGAATTGTTTCAGGGATACTCATCAGCCCATCTAATGCATTTATAACCCCACCACCGATGATATTTTCAGCTTTACGAAGGTTAAACGCTGTACCGTCTGGCATAGTGGATTCACGGACCCCTGTTTTGATTTCATTATACGAAAGTGATAGCCAAGGATAACGCTGCCTAATTTCCTGCATGTAAATAAAATTGCGCTGAATGGTATTCCCACCGAGCATCAGAATATGATCCTGAATAACGTCAGAATAAAGCCAACGATAGAAGCATTCCACCAACTCTGATTTTTCGCTACAGCGTGACATACCTAAAACCCCACCACCTATTTGAGGCTTTCCGCCGGGCACTTGGGCATATCCGATACTATTGGACATCGGGCTGTGAGCTACATCATTGAATAAATTCATGTATGCAATATTCATCGCGAGATCGCCTGATTCAAACCGCGCTATTGATTCCCCCACCATTCACTGTTGATCCTGTCAGAAAATGAAAGCTGATGGATGTACTCAGCTAACACTTTTTCTGCAATCGGTGGAGATAGGCTAGGAGTAGAACTAGAATCAATCAAACAGCCTCCCGCGGCATAATACCGCAGTAAGTATTCTGATGAAATTATCCCAGCACTCCCTGTCGTTGAAGATGAACCATAGGGTTTATGTTCATTTCCGGCTTCTCTATGCGCGTAAAAAAATCGGCTTATTCTATCGTAGTCTTCAAAAGTGGTAGGCACTTTTAATTCTTTTCCTGTCGATTCAAAATACATCCGCTTTGTAATAGGGTCTTCAAACAGGTCTTTACGATAAAACAGGAGCTGTACACTTGCATCAAATGGCATTGCATAGGCTATATTGTTGACTAAGCAAAATCGACTCTGCTTTTGCTCAGTGAATTTCGATTGCAAATCAGTGAGTCCACCTCCGATGGCATTTAGAGGAACAAGTGTTCGCTCTGCAAACCAAGGGAAACAAGCCACATCCACACGCAATAAATCGTAATAGGGGTGTTCATCGATAGTGTCTAGGATGTTATATATCTCTCCGTAAGGGCGGACAGACATATTAACGTGAATATCTGTTTGAGCAAAAAAATTGGGAAGCAACTTTTGTAGTGCAGTTGTTGATGGGCTGGGTAATGTTAATAAATTAAGGGTAGCTATTCGTGCAATCTCATGCGCTCTAACTTCACCTGTATAAACTCTGTTACTGGTATTAGGGAACCTTTGCTCTGGCTTCAGGTTTACCTCTTCAGCTCGAAATAAACGAGTCGCCACATCTTGGCCAGGCTGAGCAAAATTCATAGGAAAACAGTAAAGCCCAGTGATCATTGGGGGTGTACTACCTGTTAAGATTAGGTCTCTTTATAGAATCACATTCTCTAGGGCTTCTATCCCGCCCTTAATACTTATCCAACGCTTTACCTAAGTTTGGGTCATATTTGCCATTAAAACCTGTTTAGAACAGAATAATGGCTAGTATCATCTTATAAGTTAGGTTAACAAACACTCATCGTAATTGAGACCATAACCATGAACAATGCACCATCTTTTCGAGACATCATTTATAGCCTCATAGGAAGCATCCCTAAAGGTAGGGTCGTGACTTACGGAACGCTGGCGAAAATGGCGGGTTACCCAGCCCATGTACGCCAAGTTTGCCAAGCAATTCGAACCATTCCGGCGGGCAGTACTTTACCTTGCCACCGTATCATTAATGGTCAGGGGAAATTATCCGTTAAGGGCGAGTGCTATCTGCGCCATAAACAAGCACTGATAGATGAAAGTATTATTTTTGGTTTGAACGATAAGATAAAATTGAAAGACTATTTATGGGAAGGGCTTGATTAATTCCTAAATAAAAACCTACACGCTGAAATTCACATCCTCCTCACCATAAACTGACTGAACTGGCTAAGCCAAACGCGTATTGTAGCCTATCGCTTAAAAGTAAAAAGGTATAACCCTCTTTAAGACAGGTTATACCTAATAAAAAAACTAACTACCCGGAGTAAAATAAATTGGGGAGCCCGGTCCGACTGGAATACCTAATACAAATACCCAGACTATGAAGAATATTGACCATCCGATAAAAAAGATAATAGAGTATGGCAACATCATTGAAACCAATGTCCCTATACCTGCATCCTTTTTATATTTCACGACAATCGCCATAATCAACCCAAAATAGCTCATCATTGGGGTGATAATATTAGTGACTGAGTCCCCAATACGATATGCCGCTTGGATAGTTTCTGGCGCATAACCCGCCAACATCAACATCGGTACGAAGATAGGCGCAGTAACAGCCCATTGAGCGGATGCAGAGCCAATCATTAAGTTAATAAATGCACAGATAAGAATAAAGCCAATAAATAGAACACCACCGTGAAGGTCGATACTATTTAAGAAGTTAGCACCTTTAACCGCAATAACTTGCCCAATGTTTGTCCAGCCAAAGAAAGCGACGAATTGTGCTGCAAAGAAAATAATAACAAGGTATAAACCAAGTGTACTCATTGCCCCTGCCATTGCGTCAACAATATCCTTATCTGAGCGCATGGTTTTGGCAATATAGCCGTACACAATCCCTGGAACCGCGAAAAAAACAAAGATAAAGACCACAATTCCTTTCAAGAAAGGAGAGTTACTAACTAACCCAGTATCTTGGTTACGTAATATTCCGTTTTCTGGTACTACCATTAACGCCAGAATCGCCGCCAATCCCCAAAAAGTCACAGAGGCCCAAAATAATGCTTTTTTCTCTAGTGGGGTGACATTTGCCGAAGCATAGAGGCTATTTTCATCCTCATCAACCGCACCACCGGTATAGGGACCGAGTTGCGGCTCAACAATTTTTTCAGTGATCAAATAACCTAAAATAGTAATTAAAAACGTACTGGCAAACATAAAGTACCAGTTTGCTTCTGCACCCACGATATACGTTGGGTCAATGATTTGTGCAGCCTGCTGAGTGATACCAGAAAGTAACGGGTCAACTGTACCCAATAATAAGTTTGCTGAATAGCCGCCTGAAACCCCAGCAAATGCAGCAGCAAGACCCGCTAAAGGGTGACGACCTAATGAATGGAAAATAATGGCAGCCAGTGGAATAAGAACCACATAGCCCAACTCTGCAGCGGTGTTTGACATGATCCCGGCAAACACAATCGCCATAGTGGTTAATTTTCGTGGAGCTTTGGTCACAACTAAGCGCATAGCGGCAGATAGTAAGCCTGCCCGTTCTGCAATCCCAACCCCTAATAGTGCGACAAGCACCGTCCCTAATGGTGCAAACCCTGTAAAGTTTGTGACAACATTGGCAATAATTTTTCGGATCCCTTCGGCATCCAATAGACTCACAATGTGAATAATACCATCTTCCGCGCGCCCTTTTGCGCCTTCTGGACGAGGATCAACCACACTGACACCAAAGTACTGACCAATTGCTGAAGAAACTAATAAAATGGCAATCAAAATAATAAATAAAATAACGGGATGTGGTAAAGCATTACCTAACCACTCTACCGTTCGCAAAAAACGGCTTCCCTCTTGCTTTTTTTGTTCCATATTTTCTCCTTATAAACAAGAAAAACGGACATTACACAATGTTTTTCTTTTTTGCTATTTACAAATAGATAATTGCAAATCAACAAAATTTATACAAATTAGACATAAGATTCATAAAAATCAGGAGTGCAATCACTTAATCAGCCATTAAAACTATTAATTTAATTAAACTAGAGATATAGAACCAAAGAAAGCCTCGTAAATTAATTTCTATAAATGTGCTCAACATAACAATTTACACATTATTAATAACCATTTTTCATCATTTATCACTAAATATATATCAATTTTTAGCAGTTTTATTTTATATAAATAGTTAAACCTCCATTTATCAATACTCGATAAAACCTTATTGATTATTCGTAATAACAACGCTAATGAAGCATAATATACCAGCCTTCATTCAGCGAATATGAAAGGCTATAATGGTATAAAATCAATTTTCGGGGTCACTATTATGTCAGTTATCGATCTTTGGGCTGAACGCCATATTCAAGAAGCGTTAAACAAAGGTGAACTATCGAGTTTAAAGGGAGAAGGTCAGCCGTTGCAGCTTGAAGATGATAGTTTGGTTCCACCAGAGCTTAAGGCTGGGTATCGGCTCTTGAAAAATTCGGGGTATTTACCCCCAGAATTACAGCAAAGAAAAGATGCTCTGACATTAAGTAATATGTTGCAAAGTCTTTCAACCGACGACCCCAATTATTCAAGCATTAGCAAACAATTTGCTTTACTTGAATTAAAACTTAGACAAGCCAATGTAAATACTGACTTCTTGCATGGTAATTACTCAAACTCTATTTCTGAGAAAATAACCAATAATTCAGAAACAAAGTAACTTTACGTAAATAGATTAGTAAATAGCCACTAGCCTTTTATCTTCTTAATATCTTTTCTATTTATAGCTTCTGCATACTGTATTAAGAAAGCTCTGCAATAGTCATATTAAGACTATTTCCCACTGTTTTTATATAAACATATAAGTATTATCAATCCCTATTTTATATTATATATCAACAAGGAATGGGAAATGGAACAAAAACAATACTCTAATAAATGGCAAAAACGTTTCGACTTTTTTGAAAAGTATGGCTCACCGAGTACACCTGAATTTAAAACTGCATTAAAAGCAGCGTCCTTTGGCGAGCGCCTTTTAATTAACATGAATTTTTTTGCTTTTTTCTTCGGTATTATTTACTTCCTAATATTAGGGCTTTGGAAGAAAGGTCTGGTGATGCTTGGTATTTCTATAGCGATAGGCCTTGTCTTAAATATTATTGATTTTATGGTAGGTGGAACTATCCCTAATGGTGCTTATACTGGGTTATCGGTAGGTATTTCAGTGATGTGGGCGATGGTTGCTAACTATGCTTACTATATTAAAGAAACTAAAGGGCTAGATGGTTGGAACCCATTCGAAGGGATACGCATGGTATAGCGGCAGAAAAATAAAATGGCGGCTTAAAAGTAGCTAATTTTTATCATCGTATTGTGATAATTCGATTTCTAAATAGTTAACCTAAGCCGCTGAGTCGTAACCTACCGTAAGTGAAATTTCTGTATACGATATTCATTCGGCGTTTTACCATAAAATTTACGAAATGCATGACTAAATGCGGAATGTGAATCATAGCCGACTGTTAATGCGATTTGTTCTATCGGAATATTTGTTAGCAATAAGCTCCCCACAGCTTCCATCCGTTTATGTAATAAAAACTGCATCGCCGTTAATTGTGTTTCAGCCTTTATTTTGCGTTGGAGCGTACTTATCGACATACAAAAAGCTGTCGCCATATCTTCACAGCTAATAGGGTGATGTAAGCGTAGTTCAACCCACTGAGAAACTTCATCAATCCATTTATTTTCAGGCTTTAGTTGAGCCAATAATAAGCGGGCAACCGTAAAATTATGTTCAGGTGCTTGCGGGAAACTTTGCAACCAATTCAAAAGACCGACAGCGGCAGGAGTCAAAGTGAACTGCGTCATTTTCTCACTCAATGCCCACTGAGCTGTGGCGGGCATTTCTAATACATAATTTTGATTGCCGACTTGCCCACTAAAAGCGTGATTAACACTTGGCGGGATCACTACTCCATTGCCTGCATTAAGTAAAAAATGTTGGCGATGCATATTGATTTCCATTTGCCCAGATAACGACAAAACGACTTGCCACTGCCCATCATGTTGATGAGAAATGACTTCGTCTGAATATTGGCGAAAATGAAGTTCAGGCAATAGCAAAAGATCACACTCCTACTGATACAGATGATAGTAGTATAACCTTTTTACTGATAAATGGCAGCGATGGCGCCGACTACGCTAGGCCGCAAGCAAACGAGCCCCTAGGGGCATACAAAAGTATGTGACTAGGGCGAGTGAGCGAAGCCAACAACACGATAATACAAAGAATGACGAGCATTATGCTAAAAGCGCACCATTCGGTAGAGGCAGGTTAAATTCTGCAAGAACAATCGCCCCTGTTTCATCCGGTGCACCCGTGATTAATACCTCGGATTTGATCCCTGCTATCCGTTTCACCTCAAAATTACAAACACATAGCACCTGCTTACCAATCAAATCTTCTGGTGTATAGTTGACGGTAATTTGTGCGCTGGAACGTTTAATTCCCAACTCGCCTAAATCCACGTCCATTACGTAAGCTGGCTTTTTAGCTTTACTATTCACTTCGGCACGAATAATCGTACCGACTCGCATTTCTACCCGAGTAAAATCATCCCACTCAATAATTTGCATAAATCTATTCCTGAATTAATTCACTTATCTTCTGTAAAGTAACATAGAACGGATTTAGCTTTTTATCGCTAGGCAATCATTTTATGTTGTAGAAGCATCAATAGCTTCGGTTACTTAAAAAAAAGCCCTCACACTAAAATGAAGGCAACGTAATGAGCAAAATAATAATAAAGTTCTGAGAGTAGCAATTAAACTAATGTATTAATTACATAGTGGAGAATGTATTCATAATTATCCCGCCAGAGATAATTAACCCCATCGCAAAGACAGCAGGAAAATCAGGCTTTTGTTTATATAACACCATAGAAACTAACGTTACACCGACAATCCCAAACCCACACCATAATGAGTAAGCGACTCCGACAGGGATATACCCCATTGCGCGAGTCAATGCAAAATAGCATAAGCAATATGCAATAATGACTAATACTGAAGGCCCCAACTTACTAAAGCTGTTGGTCTTTTTAATCATGGATGTGCCTGTTATTTCTGAGCCAATAGAAAGCGCTAACCATAAAAATCCAGTAAACATAATATTCCCCTTAAATTTAAATTAGTGAGCTGCTTTATTTTTTGCTGATAATAATGAAGCTTCAGCTTTAGGCTCTTCGGCTTCTTCATCAGAACCCATTTTGGAAAATAGATTCATAATTACAATACCACTTGCTATTACAGCCATGCCTATCATTGCGGCAGTATCTGGATGCTGACCATAAAATAACATGCCAAGAGTAGAAACCATTAATATCCCTGTTCCTGACCATGTTGCATAAGCTAAACCCACCGGAATATATTTAACAGCGCGAGAAAGTGAATAATAACAAATAACATACAGTACGACGATTAATGCCAATAATAACGATTTTGTCATTCCTTCACTATTATCAAACATTTTTAGCGTTGATGTTGCTGAGGTTTCAGAAATAATAACCGCCAACATCCAAAGCCATGATTTTGCTTTAGGGGACATAGATAATACTCCTACAATAAATAGAAAATTAAGATGATTTTTAATACGCTAAATTTATTTTATTATTTCAATGATTTTAAATAATCAATTGCAGAATCTGTTAATTTATTTTCATTCGCGCAATACCCCCTAGGGTTATTCATTACTTCTTTTAAAGTAATATAGCGACTTGGAGTTTCATTAGTTATTTCAGGTTTTAAATATTTAGAAATATCATGAGTTAGTAACTTTTTTTCAATTTCATTTAATGGAAAAAACTGAATACCTAAGTTAATTGCTTTACTGATATTTTCTTTAATAAGATGATTATAATTTTCATTTTTATTTAAACCTAAGATATGGCTTAATTCACTTTCTGGGCAGCAATGGTATTTCAATGCCAATATAGGAATATTTTGTGATAGTGCGTGTAAAGTTAATTCACTTTCCTCACTAACAAATAAACCACTGGCAATTTCACCGACAACTTTTGCATCAATAAAAGGTAAAAATAGGCAGCTATAGCGGCTTAACTTATTTATTGATAACGTATTTTTGTCTATAACATGTCCTAGCTCAGCCCATTTCTCCATATTCGAAGACTGAAGCATTGATGCGGTGGCATAAAAGGAAAAACAAACAGAATCTAGCTGCGCTAACCTTTGGTAAATAGCTTGCTGATAGCCCTCAACCGGTGATAACACAACCAAAACTTGTCGTTTTAACTGACGTAAAACTTGTTGCACAATTTGCTCGATCAGTTTTTCGTTCATTTTGCCACCGTTCCTTAACCCGCAATAAATACGCTATCGTTATTACGTAAACCCGCAGCATTCGCTTCATCTGTATCAATATGAAATTCAAGAGAAAACCGCTCATCCACTCTCACGATAACCTCATCAAATACTAAGCTACGCTCACCCTCAGTACGGATATTTACCTTTTGCCCATTCACCACATTGAGTGACCTCGCATCCATCACACTCATATGAATATGACGCTGAGCACAAATAACTTGCGACTCAAGGTTGACGTGCCCAGCAGGGCCGATCAATAAAGCGTTACCTGAGCCCGTTAAATCTCCTGACTCTCTCACTGGCGCTTTAATACCCAGTGCAAAACAATCCGCTTTGGACACTTCAAGTTGCGTTTTTGGGCGAACAGGCCCTAAGACTCTCACTTTGCTTATCGACCCTTTTGGCCCAACCACCATGACACATTCCTTGGCTGCAAATTGCCCTGGCTGCTTTAAATCTTTGAATGGTGTCAGTTGATATCCTTGACCAAACAACGCTTCAACATCTTGCTGTGACAGGTGAACATGACGATTTGAAATACCGACAGGAATTGCAATGTTCGGTTGTATTCCTTGAGCAAAGCTATTGGTTGAAAGACGGGATAAAATTTTGCCCATCAACTGCTCATTAATCATGATTTTTTACCTTTGCGTAGGTCATTTTTGGTCTCTTTTACACTGGTATCCTCTTTTACTTCAGGCGCAGTATGTTGAGGTTTTGCTTCAACCGTTTCACTTTCTGATGAACTTTGTCCTTTTTCTGTCTTTTCAATGCTTTTTTCTAATTCACCCTTTTTACTTTTCACCGTTAACAATTTAGCCGTCACACTTTCTTCTGGGCGAGCAATCACTAATGAGCCGACAAGCAGTTGGCTATTCGCTATCACGTCAATGCCATGATCAACCGCAGTGCGAACTGCACTAATTTCACCTTGAAAACAAACTGATACCAACCCAGAACCTATTTTCCGATAACCTATAATTTCTACACTAGCGGCTTTACATGCTGCATCTGCGGCTTGTATGGCGGATGTCAGCCCCCGAGTTTCAATCACACCTAAACTTTTCATCTGTCTCTCCTACTTTGTGACTTAGTGACGAACCAGTCGAATATCGAAATCGAATTGCTTAAAGAACGCTTCAAGTTGATCTAACTCTTCAGCACTATAGGTTGGGTCTTGTTTAACCGGGTAAATCATCTCTAACTTGTCGTATTTGCCACGACCCAACTGGTGATAAGGTAAAATATCGATGCGCTTTACATTGCCGCGTTTGGATAATTCCATCGCATAATTAATCGCACCAGTAATGGCATCAAATGAATCGTTGTATCCACGGACTAACGGCATACGAACGACGATGTTAGCGCCAAGTTCCACCAACCTTTCAAGATTACGGCGAACATTTTCATTCCCAATACCGAATAAGTTTTTATGCTGTACCGTATCGATATGTTTAATGTCATACAAAAATAGGTCGACAACTTCAGCTAGCTTTTCATAGTTGGCTAATGAGGTTGTTCCTTGTGTTTCTACGGCGGTGTTGATCATCATTTTTTTACACTCACGCAGTAGGGCAACAGCAAAGTCGGTTTGTAGGCTCATTTCGCCACCACCGATTGTTACACCACCACCGGAAGAGATATAAAAATCATAATCTTGCATAATGATTTCCATCATTTCGGCTACCGTGACATCTTTGCCCATAATGTCTAACGCACCGCCAATACACACTTCTTCGCATTTACGACAACCAATACAGTCAATACTGCGATTGACACGGTGAATCTGTTCACCTTGTTCATTAATGGTTTTGTAATGGATACCGGTAGGGCAAACATCGACACATTTCCCACAATTCACACATTTGTCGTGAGAAAACATCACTTGAAACTGGCTACTTAGTCCTTCTGGATTAGCACACCATGGGCAGCGAATATTGCACCCTTTTAAGAAAATCAGCGTTCGAATGCCATCGCCATCATAAATTGAGTATTTTTGGATATTAAATATCCGACCTTTAATCTCTGCCGCGCTCATCACTACACCTCTAAAATCAGTTCAAATTTATTATTGTTATTATGAAACGGCAGGTATGAAGTCATACCTGCCAACGCTGGTTTAGAACTTCTCAATTACAGTACGGCTGATAATCTCATCTTGAACCTCTTTACAAAGCTCAACGAAATATGCGCTGTAACCTGCAACACGAACGATTAAATCTCGGTATTTTTCAGGCTCTTGCTGTGCTTTTTTCAGCATTTCGTTATCTACATAACTAAACTGCATTTGCCCGTTACCTAAAATAGAGGCGGTTCTCAGTAACGTGATTAAGCCATGACGCCCTTCCGGTGTATCCAATAAGCCTTTTAAGAACTTAAAGTTATGCACCATACCGATGTTCATCGTCTCAACATTCATCTTGCTGATTGATTTGATGATGGCAGTAGGGCCTTGTTTGTCCGCACCTTGTGTTGGGCTGATACCATCCGAGAGTGGCATCCACGCTAAACGGCCGTTAGCACTTGCTGCGGTCAATTCACCAATTGGGGTATTGTTGGAAATGGATAAGGTTCCGTGACTCAATGTTGAATACAACATGTCATATTTACGGCACTCACGCTCTGTCCACTCGGTGATATCCAGCGCATATTGGTCAACATAGTCATCATCGTTACCAAACTTAGGCGCATTTAAGCAGTCACGACGTAATTCGTCATAGCCTTCAAAGTTTGCGAGTAAGCCATCGCGGATTTGCTCAAGCGTGTAGCGGCCCTCTTCATAAACCAATTTACGAATAGCAACAATCGAGTCAACATAGGTGGCAAGGCCTGAGAAAATCAGCCCTGGGCCGTGGTTGATCATCGCCCCGCCAGCTGCAACGTCCTTCCCTTTTTCCATACAACCTTCTACCAGTAAAGACATCAAGGGTTTTGGAGCTACATCGCGATGTACACGCTGGCTGATAACAGTCCCGATAGCCGATAAACGAACAATGTGGCCAATCTGTGCTTTTACTGCATTATCAAAGTCTTCGAAAGTTTTCAGCTCACGTAAGTCACCCGTATCTAAGCCTTGATAGCTATCAAATAACACCATGCGACCACGGTTTAGCACAAATTCAATCGCAATTGGCCACTGGGTATAACCTGTTGATGTCCATTGATAAATACGGCCTGATTTTTGTGGCTCTACACACCCCATTAAGCAGTAGTCACGCGCATCTTCAAAATCAAAGCCTTTACGTAGCATCATTTTGATGTGGGAATCATCGAAGTGACAGGCTGGGAAGCCCATACCGGCTTTCACCACATCAACGATTTTCTCCATGTATTTCTGTGGTGATTGGTTATGAATACGGCATGCCAGAGATGGCTGATACACTTTCACAAAGCGAACCGCATCCATTATTAAATAGGTCAAATCGTTACAAGCATCACCACCAGAACGTTTTTGTCCACCAACAGTTAAGTTGATAAATGGCTGATAACCTGCGAAGTATTTCGCACCTAGCTCACTCGACATCCACATTAACTCGGCACACTTGATGATAAATGCCTGCATCATCTCTAATGCTTGGTCTTCAGTTAAACGGCCTGTTTTGATGTCGTTTTCATACATTGGTAAGCAATATTGGTCGAGACGCCCTAAAGAAAGACCGGTTTGGTTTTCTTCAATTTCAAATAATGACTCAACCGTCCAAATGCTTTGTAATGCTTCTTGTAATGTCACCGGCGGGTTAGCAGGTACATTTTCATTCACCTGCGCGATAGTCAGTAATTCTTCACGGCGTTTTTGGTCTGATTCAAGTACGGCTAATTCACGCGCATGTGCAGCAATACGATGTGAATAAGCAACAACCCCTTCACAGGTTTCAATTGACGCTTTATAGAAATAAATGCGGTCAATGTCATCTGGGTTTTCCATGCTCAACTCAGCTAATTTCGCCTGAGCATCCGCTTTAATGCCATTCATTCCTTTGGTGAATAATAAAACGTCATAGCCTGGGCAGGTATCACCACCACCGTTGATTTGGTGATAAGACAAGTCACTGACAAATGTTTCACCACTGAATTCCCATACCCCCGCTTCACGGTATTGTGCTTCACAAATTTCATCCAGAGAGCGCCCTTCCCAGAACGGAGCAATTTCCTCGCGGATCACTTTTTTGTCTTCTTCTGAGATAACAAATGGGTCTTGTGGACGCGTGCTCATGGTATCGAGTTCTTCGACTACCCAACGCCATGCGATATCCGGTGAGAATGCACCCGCACGGGCTTTACCACATGGATGACCCACAATCAGCTCTTCGGGTTGAATTAGGATTGGTGCCGTTTCACAAGCTCGGCGGAACGCTTTCGCACGCAATAAAATTGGCGGTAAACCTGGGTTATTTTTGACAACTTCAGTGAAGGCGAGTGCGCGGTAGATAGACACACTTGGACGCGCTTCTAAGTAGCGATTGCGCAAGCGTTGTAAGCGGGGCGTTAAACCTTCCATAACTTTGAATTCAGTTTCCGCTTGTGCTGTTGGAGCAATATAATTCGCATTTGGCGCTGCGTATTGCGGCTGAACACTGTTTTTACCGCAATATAAACGGACTTTTAACCCATTATTGATAGCACTGATATTTTCATTAGCGGATAACATCATGCCAGACAACTCGTTAATGCAAACACAAGGATCATTCAGATAGATACCGTCTTTTAATGCATCGAACATTGGGTAGCCATCAACTTGCTTGGTTGAGCGAACTTCTGAAAGCTCAGCCAGTTTCAGCCATAAACTTTCTACAATTTCATAAGCTTGCGCCTGAGTTAAACGGCCTTGTTCAATATCGCGTTGGTAGAATGGATAAACGGCTTTATCAAATCCCATTGGATTAACCGCATAGCTGCCATTTTCTAAGTGCAAGATCAGCTGTAATAAATAAAAGGCTTGGCAAGCTTCCTTGAAAGTTTGCGCAGGTTTAGCAGGCACATTGCGCAAAATTGCTGCGCTTTCTTGCAGCTCCGCACGGCGATATTGGTTCGATTCGATTGCTGCCATGCTTTCAGCTTTCGTCGCTAAAGATTGCGCAAAGTGGATTGCTGCATCACACGCATAAATCGCAGAGCGGCAATTATTTGCCTCATCAATGCTATTGCGGCTCACTGCGCTACCAATATTTCTCACTTTATTTTCTAGCTGCGCTTTGATAGCTAAAAAGCCTACGTTTAATACTGCTAAGTAATCTGGCGCATCGACGTTACTGTCGCCTGCTAAAAAGGTATAAATACTGTGGCTATTAATTTCATTTTCAGTATGGAAAATAGCACCACGTGGGGTTGATGATTGGCTACCAATAATCAACTCGTCTTGCCCGATAAAGGCTGGAAAATGGCGGATAAACTCATAAAAACGTTGAGCAGGTTTAATCGCCTGCGGCGCACCGGATAATTGGTTACCCAATGCTTCTAAAATATTAGCTCGTTCAGTAATAATTGAACTGTTGCGGGCACTTAAGCGTTCAGCCAGCATTTTTACGCGTGGGGTCAAAGCATATTTATTCATGTTAGCCTATCCTGATGTTCTTTCTAGTTTGTTGTTCATCACATAAAGCGTTAACTGTTAAAAAGACTGTCTATACAGCGCTTCCAGTTGCACCTTGCTCACATCCCGTGGATTGGTCGGCGTGCAACTATCGCGCAGTGCTTGCCCAACCATTTCCCCTAAACGGGCGTTAAAATCGAATTCATTGATACCTGTTGCTTGAATGCCTTTTGGCAGGTTCATTTCATCTTTCAATACGTTGATCGCCACCATCAGGCTTTCAACGCCTTCACGTATTGATGACGCGGGTAAATCTAAATTTTTCGCAAGATTGGCGTAGCGTTTCGCTGCCTCAGTGTCACAACGGCCTTCTAAATCTGCATTGAAAGCAACCACTTGTGCCATTAACAGAGCGTTGGCGCGGCCATGTGGGATATGGAACACACCACCTAATGCATGAGCCAAACTGTGCGTTATCCCAAGGGAGGCATTAGTGAAAGCCATTCCTGCAATACATGACGCGTTGTGCATTTTTTCGCGAGCCACTAAATTGCTGCCTTCACGGTAGCAATCAATTAAATGACCAAAGACTAATTGCACGGCTTTTTCTGCCAATGCATCGGAAAAATCAGAAGCGGTACGCGAAACATACGCTTCCAATGCATGGCACAGCACATCCATTCCTGTATCCGCAGTAATAGAAGCTGGCACAGATTTCACTAGTGCGGGGTCTAAAATAGCTACATCTGGCAACATAAACTCATCAACCAAAACCAGTTTTTCAGACTGAGACTTGATCACGGAAAATGATGTCACTTCAGAGCCTGTTCCACTGGTGGTTGGAATAGCGATAAACTGCGGTTTAACTCGATTGGGGTCTTTTTTCGTGTGCCAAAGGGAGTAAATAACAGCTTTCGCAGCATCAATCACCGACCCACCACCGAGTGCAATCACCACATCTGGGTATTGCCTATCCATTATTTTCATGCCGTTAACGATGGCTGAAATGTCTGGATCTGGCACAACATCATCGTAAATCGAAAAGGTGATGCCACTTTGGGTTAGCCTGCGAGTGACTTCATCAGCTAAGCCAAACTTCACCATCGCTTTGTCAGTGACGATAAATGCATGGTGAGCACTCATTTGTGAGATAAAATCCAATGCGTTAGCACCGAATTGGACTTTAGGTTTAATCAAAAACTGGTTCATGCTGTTTTTACTCCTTGGTATAAACCTTTTCCACAATGGCAACCACTGACATGGCTTTGTAATTGTCTTTATTCAAAGCGAAGTAAGCTTCAGCTAAAACAATGTCATTGATACCAGCACCAACACTGTCAACTGCCACATACGTTTTGTTTTTCAACGGTTCAAGGTCATCCCCTAGCTTTGTTACCATCAGTAAGTTACTGCCGCTAAGTTCTTGGCATTTCTGCGTTGCAACAACATGCCCGACTACCTTTGCAAGGATCATGGTTTATACCGCCTTATTCCAATGAGTTACTTATTTAGGCGTCCGAGAACGGCCTTGATGATCTGCTCAACATTTTCTTCACTGATATCACCGTGAGAAACGACAGCCTCAGTAACCGCAGCCGTTGTCACCGCACCACCAAATCGGTCATCACCTATTGGATGGACAGCTACGGGTGATGTTGTCGCCGCAACAGGGTTACGGAAGCGGTTATCATCAAAAATACTGACTTGCGGTTGAGTTACCGTTGCAGACACCGCAGGTTGTGCAGTTGTACAAGGCTGAGTGGGTTGCCTTAAATCTTCAATTGAACGTACGCCATAACCCACTTTGCGGATGTTCAGTAGATTCATTGGCCCTACATTATCTGAGCTAGAACCCCCACCCACTGCGCCACACCCCAATGTTAATGCAGGCGTAATATTGGTGGTTGCCCCGATACCACCAAGCGCCGCTGGTGTGTTAATTAAAATGCGGTTAACGGGTTTTTCGAGAGAGAACTGGCGAATAACATCTTCGTTTTGAGTGTGAATAACCAAGGTATGGCCTAAGCCCTCGTTGGTCAGTAAGTCAACCACACGATGACAAGCTGATTGCCAGTCTTCTTCGATATACATCCCTAAAATTGGGCACAATTTTTCACGGGAGTACGGGTTTTTAGGGGAAACGGTATCTTGTAATGCAATTAATACACGGGTATTCGCAGGGACAGCGAAACCTGCTCGTTGGCTTAAAGTAATCGCATCTTTACCTACCACTTCAGGGTTGATAGTGCCGTTCGCTCTAAGCAACATGGATGCCATACGCTTCGCTTCTTCTTCATTCATGAAGTAAGCACCTTGGGCAAGGAGTTCACGATGGACTTCGTTATAGATACAACGCTCAACAATAATGGATTGTTCAGATGCGCAGATCACACCATTATCGAAAGTTTTACTGGTGATAATGTCACTGACTGCTTGCTTGATATTAGCACTACGTTCAATAAATGCAGGGCCATTACCCGGGCCGCCACTAATGGTTGGTGTGCCTGATGCATAGGCTGCACGTACCATGCCTTCACCACCCGTTGCCAAAATTAATGAAACGTCTTTGCTGTGCATCAGTTCTTTCGTTGCTTCAAGAGTCAACATAGTGACTGCATCAACGATACCTGCTGGTGCGCCCGCTTCTAGTGCGGCTTTTTTGACTATTTCTAACGTACGGAAACTGCATGCTTTAGCATTTGGATGAGGGGAGAAGACGATTGCGTTACCAGCCTTCAAGGCAATCAACGTTTTGTAGATGATGGTTGATGTCGGATTAGTAGAAGGTACTAACGCTGTGATAACACCAAGAGGTACCCCCACATCCATAACTTTGTTGACTTTGTCATCATTAATGATGCCAACGGTTTTTAGATCTTTGATGTGCTCATAAACACGCATTGAAGCGAAGGTATTCTTCAGGACTTTATCTTGCCACTTCCCAAACCCTGTCTCTTCATTGGCCATTTTTGCCAACTCTTCTGCATGAAGTGCAGACTCAATAGCAATGTGTTTAACAATACTGTCGATTTTTTCCTGCGAAAATGTCGCGAATTCTTTCTGCGCTTGCTTCGCGTTTCGAACTAGCTCTCTTGCTAGCTGTCTGGATTGCAGATCTTTGTCTAATGCAACCATGTCTTCCCCCGTATCGGAGTCAAAATTAACTCATTAACTTGTTGTTTTATTGATTTATTAGCCAATAATTACGCTTTGTGTTGCTGCGCAATTTTGCCAATATCGTTGTGTGGTCTTGCGATAACGCGTGAAGTCACCACTGTTCCGATACGTTTTGCAGCCTCAACACCGGATTCAACAGCAGCATTAACGGCACCCACATCACCTTTAACCATTGCTGTCACGAGCCCTGAACCAACATTTTCATAACCGATTAGCTCGACATTCGCCGCTTTGCACATCGCATCAGCCGCTTCAATACAAGCCACTAAACCTTTGGTTTCAATTAGACCAAGTGCTTCTTTCATAAGTGATTTCCTTTTTTATTCCGTGACTTTATACTGGGCGACGATTTTTTGAATATCGCTATGAGGACGCGCGATAACCAAAGATGTCACGACGGTGCCAACGCGAGAGGCGGATTCAACACCTGAATCCACTGCAGCTTTCACTGCACCTACATCGCCTTTGACCATGGCGGTAACTAACCCTGACCCAACATTTTCATAACCAATCAGCACAACGTTTGCGGCTTTGCACATCGAGTCTGCGGCTTCAATACAGGCCACTAACCCTTGAGTTTCAATAAGACCTAATGCGTCACCCATGTTTTTTCCTCCGGAAAAAGTTATGCTTTATGTTTAATAACAATTTTGTTGATGTCATTGTGTGGACGCGCAATCACCAAAGAGGTCACAACTTCCCCAACACGCTGAGCAGACTCAACACCGGAATCGACAGCCGCTTTAACCGCGCCTACATCCCCTTTAACCATTGCAGTTACCAAACCGGAACCGACATTTTCATAACCAATTAGCTCAACATTCGCCGCTTTGCACATGGCATCCGCTGCTTCGATGCAAGCCACCAAACCTTTAGTTTCAATAAGACCTAATGCATCACCCATTGTTATTTCCTCCGAGAAACCTTCTTTGTTTTTCTTTACCGCTGATAATTCAAATTGATGTGTCCGAGTACATGTCCTTTGAAATATCGGGGTAATCATTTGCGCCAAGGGTGTCTGCGCGGTGATTTATTGAACGCAGCCTTTGGCTTCAAACTCACTATAGAGCCTAAAAAACAAAACAAAATATAAATCCATGAATGATTAATACTTAGTGTTTTACTCTAAAAATTAGCGTGATTTATTTGATTTTTTATGTAACCTCACTGAAAAAACCAAAAATTCACGTTTCTATCTGGAGATGAAAAAAGGGCTAAAAGTTGATTTACGATTAATCAAAGAAATTGTTAACAAGATATTATTGAGCTGATAAGGCGGGGTAATTTAGGGAGTGATAACTGTGGAAGGGCTCACTTGCTTATAAGCTTAGCTAAGTATTTATTTGTGAGATAGCGATTGGGCAACTGCCAACTTCAATACCAACTTGGCTAATCTCATTCACGAAACCACTATGAGGAACCCTGCATAGGCATAATTAGTTTAAACTAAGTAAAGCTCCAATGAGCTATTGGATAAAACGCGGGGGAGCATCTCTATACGCATAAAATACTGAAAGAAAAGAGCCCATAGCGCCCTTTTCTTTAAGCTATTTTCAGACCATTAATCAAATTTACTGCCAGGTTTAAGTGTGCAGATATAAAGAGGGGAATTTATTGAGCTTAACAATAATGCTTTGTCATTGAGCTTTTGGGCATTAAGAAATAAACCGTCATGGCTATCTGACATCTCTCGCATAAAGTAATCGAAAATAACATCGGGGGATTCATCAATAGAAGATGCTCGTGATTCCCATTGGCTGATATTATAATGCCTTTCTGTTGGGGATACTCGTTGGGTAGTATAACTAAATTTTACGTAACGTTGTAAATATAGCCACCCTGCTTTGGAGTCTGTATAACCTTCCACAACAATCGAGCCCTTGCCATTAGAACCAAAATTGAAATGAATGTTGCCATTAACATTTTCATCTATCATATTTTCAAAGCGCATAATGCCTTTAGTCGAACAGACCATCAAACCATCTTGTTGATTTGAAAATAACACTGACTGAGTATAAACCGCTACTATGATAAATAGTAAACCACTCAGTAAGCATAATACCTTGCCTGAAATCTTCATGATGGATTCCATGAATAGTAGAAGTAATTATCACAATAACTAAATGGGTTATCTTCATTCACAGCACAATGGGCCAGAAAAACTCGCCCTAATCCATTCGTTTGTAACTTATCACCATAGAAAAAAACAAATCGCTCCTTTTCTATGCAGTCTAGTTTCAAGTTATTTCTTACCTTGTCAAAATTTTGTATATAGTTGAGGGCAACAGTGCCATTAATCATTTTCTCATTTGACAAGACATCGCAATTATTGTGTTCCAACACCGTCATACTAATTGGTGATGATGGTTGCTTGGATAGATAAGCCATCACGGCTAATAAAATTGAGCAAAGCAATAAGGCAGCACTAGCTAAATACCAACAAATTTCTTTTTTTTCTGGGGTTAATGAAGTAATAACTTGTGGTTCTTCAAGGGGATGTGGGGCTGAATTCGCAACAGAAGATAAAACGACCTCTGCGCCATCAATTTCATTAAGATTACTAATTAACTCAAGAGGGTTGATTTTAATATCATCAATTAATTCTAAGGAGACTTCAGAATTGAATTCTAATAAGCCTCTACCAACAGTAACGATAATATTTTCAATACCATATTGACGGAATGCTTTTCTTAAAATACTTAAGTATTGATTTAAATTACTGTTCGATGACACTAAGCCATTATCATCCCATACAGATTTCAATATATCGTCTCGGGATAAAACACCATTATGTTGTATAAAATAAAATAATAATGCATTAGCAGTGATAGACAATTGCGTGTCCACCTCACCTTCTTTCAAAGATAAAGTGCCATCAACTGCATCATATATAATGAAGGCATTGATTTTATATTTCACTATCGCCTCATGTGCTTATTATATTAATAAAATTACACTGCTGGTATTACCGTTACTCCTCAGGTAGTTTTTCAAATGATATTTGTGTCAACCGACTTACAATAGCAGCGCGTTCTTGTTGTAATAATGTTTCCCCTTCAGTCAATGACGAAAGCCATAACCCATCAGCGGCATACCTGACTAATGCCCCTAAATAACTATTATCAAATTCATCCCCATTTGCTAAATGGCCTAACACCCAATCTCGCCAACATTGACGTAATACCGGCTCTGTTGGCATAGCTAAAGACAGCAAAGCAAGTTGAAAACTTTCATCCGATTCTTTAAGTTCACCAATATAGTGCAAATATGCACGAGAGAAACGCCCATACGGATTCGGATCATTCTCCATAATCAAATGAATTCGCTCATCCATAATTCCCAATAATTGGAGAAACAACGCATGGATGAGTTCCTGTTTGCTTGGGAAGTGGTGCATCAACCCGCCTTTACTGACACCCGCTTCTCTTGCCACAGCATTAAGAGATAACGAAGAAATCCCTTCTCTACCAGCAATAATGCGAGCCGCTTTGAGTAACTCAACTTGGAGTTTGGCGGGATCTTTTTTTCTATGCTGTGCCGTTTTATTCATGAAACGAATGATACCGACCAGTCGGTATGTTTCATTTTGACTAAAATCAAGTAACTATGATTTGTCAGTGGGTAAATAGAAATACTGGAAGAGGACTCACAATATCCCATCGTAATAATTCATATCACTATAATTAATTTAAAAAATTCAATTTTTTTTGATATTTGTTTCACTTATTCTGTCGTTTTAATTTAACTTAGATTTTGCACCTGTTCATATTATGATGTTTAATAAAAGAAACAACGTTCTGACAAAATACAAATCATATGAAGTATTAATGATCAACTGTCGATAGAAGAGGTTTTATCATGTCAAATCAATATAGTATTGGTGTTATTGTTGGTAGCTTACGTGCAGATTCTTACAACTTAACCGTGGCTAAGGCCATTACCAAGTTGTTCCCAGCAAACTTTACCTTTAAGTTTATCAACATCGGTGACTTACCTCTCTACAACCAAGATGCAGACCAAAGTGTGCCAACTGTGGTCGCAAATTTTAAATCGCAGATTAAAGCTTGTGACGGAATTATTTTTGCTACCCCAGAATATAACCGCTCAATCCCTGGCGTGTTGAAAAATGCCATTGACCAAGGTTCCCGCCCTTGGGGTGATAATTCATGGGATGGCATTCCAGCAGGCATTTTAGGTGTTTCTATTGGTAATATCAGTACCGCGATAGCCCAACAGCACCTACGCAATAGCCTTGCATTCTTAAATATGCCTACCATGAACCAACCCGAATGTTACCTGAAATGGTATGACGGCATGGTGGATGAGCAGGGAAATATCTCACCAAAAAGCAAAGATTTCTTACAACCTTGGGCCGATACCTTTGCAAAGTTTGTGGCACATAATATTGTGAGTAAATAAGTGGGTTGGCAATATGCCGCCCATAAAAAAGGGCACTCAACCAGTGCCCTTTACATAAAATAAACCTAATAATCAGATTATTAACGGCCTGCTTTTAGCTTTTGGAAATACTCTTCATACAGAATATTGGTATTCCCGACATCGCTTTGCCACTCGCCTTTTTTCAGCACCTCTTCACTTGGGTAAAGGGATGGGTCGTTAGCAATTTCCGCAGGTAACATTTTCTTAGCTTCTAAATTTGGTGTTGGGTAACCAATAGATTCAGCAACTTGTGCCGCAATTTCAGGGCGCAGTAAGAAATTAATTAGCTTATGGGCACCTTCAACGTTTTTTGCATTGGCTGGGATGGCTAAGCTATCCATCCAGAAAATCCCACCCTCTTTTGGCCATACGACCTCAATAGGTAGACCTGCTTGCCTTGCCACAAATGCAGAGCCATTCCATAACATACCTACATCCACTTCACCTTCGATAAATGGTGTCGCTGGGTTGTCAGAGTTAAAGGCTAAAATATTCGGACGAAGTTTTTGTAGCTCTTTATAAGCTTCTTCAATTTGTTTCGGGTCGGTCGTGTTCCCTGAATAGCCCAGTTTAGTCAACGCGACTTGGAATACTTCACGCGCATCATCCATCATTAGTAGGCTATTTTTATACTCAGGTTTCCAAAAGTCAGCCCACGAAGTCACCGAGCCTGGATCAACCGCTTCACCGTTAATCCCGATCCCCGTAGCGCCCCAAATATAAGGCACGGAATAATCGTTATTTGGATCGAATTCTTTATGAATTAAATTTGGATCAAGGTTTTTGAAATTACTTAATTTACTTTGATCGATCTTTTGCAGCATCCCTTCTTTGCTCATTTTGGCGATAAAGTAAGTAGATGGTACAACCAAATCATAAGCACCTTCTTTATAGGTCTTTAATTTGGTATACATACTTTCGTTTGATTCATAGGTGGAGTAAATTACCTTGATACCCGTTTCTTTGGTAAATTGCTCTAATAAACCGGGGGGAACATATTCTGTCCAGTTATAGAAATACAGTACGTCTTTATTATCGTCAGCGGCGGTTGCCGTGCCAATACTTGCAGCCATTAAGCCTGCCGCCAGTAGATAGGACCATTTTTTCATGACTGAGCTTCCCTCAACAACGTGTTTTTACCCCCGCATATCTCAAGCAATAACTTGAATTATTTAGGGTATGTATCTTATGGACTCAATTGGAGCCCACCCTCTCGCCTAATGGCACTAAAAAAGATGCTGCAATACAACAAAACACAGCACCATCGTTTAACTTATTACTTGGCTTTTTTTGAGTATTTATCCCGCATCACCCACTGACTTAAACAGACAAGCAATAGGGACATTATCAGCAACACGGTTGCCAATGCATTCACTTCAGGAGAAACACCCACTTTCACCATCGAATAAATTTTTAATGGCAAAATTTCATAACTCGGCCCCGTAACAAATGACGAAACCACCACATCATCCATCGATAATGTGAAACTCAGTAACCACCCAGCAACAACAGCAGGTAATGCTAAAGGCAGTATGATTTTACGTAAGATAGTAAATTCACCCGCACCGAGGTCACGTGCCGCTTCGAGCATCTTCACATCAAAGTCTTTGAGCCTTGCGTATACGGTAACAACCACAAACGGCAGGCAGAAAGTAATGTGAGAAAACAGCAATGACCAAAAGCCCAGTGAAACACCTAGTATCATAAATAGCACTAATAAGGAAATGGCCATCACGATATCGGGGGACATCATCACCACAAACAGCATTCCCCCCACAAAAGGCTTTCCTCTAAAACGGTAGCGAAACAAAGCAACCGCCGTTAATGTACCAATAACTGTGGCAAAAGTTGCTGACAAGATAGCCATTGTCAACGAATGCCCTGCTGCTTCCAATAAGCTGTCATTATTACTGAGTAATTCATACCATTTTGTTGAAAACCCTTGCCACTGAATACCAAAACGAGATTCATTGAAAGAGTTAATAATCAAAATAATAATTGGAATATAAAGATAAGCGTAAATGATGGCCATAAAGCCACCACGCAAAGTACGTCCGATCATTCTTCATATGCCTTTTTATTCAGAAGCTTAGCCGCTCGATAATACACATACAGCAATAACCCCATCATCACAGTTAGGAAAATGCTGGTTGCTGCCCCGAATGGCCAATCACGAATATTCAAGAACTGGCTCTTAATCACATTACCAATTAACAGGTTTTTTGCTCCGCCCATTAAATCTGCAACATAAAATAACCCCATTGCAGGCAGCAGAACTAATAGACAGCCCGCAATAATCCCAGGCATCGTTAATGGAATGATAATTTTTACAAACCGCTGGAATTTATTCGCACCAAGATCCCTTGCCGCTTCTAAATATGATTTATCCAGTTTTTCGATACTTGAATAAAGCGGCATTACCATAAACGGCAGTAATATATAGATAAGCCCCAATATTACCGCTTCTGGCGTGTACATAATTCTCAAAGGTTTATCAACAATGCCAACCCAAAGTAAAAAGTCATTCAAGTACCCTTTGGTACTAAGAAAAACTTTCAAACCATAGATACGGATTAGTGAGTTAGTCCAAAAAGGTACAATCAACAAAAATAGCATCAGGGGTTGGATACGCTTTGGTAACTTAGCCAATATAAAAGCAAACGGGTACCCAATGACTAAGCAGAAGAAGGTCGCAATCAGCGCCATATTAAGCGAATGAAGCATCACTTCTGCATACATTGGGTCAGATAAGCGAATGTAGTTATCCCATGTGAAAACGAGGTCAACTAAATTAGTATCACTACGTGTCAAAAAACTGGTGCCAATAATCATGACATTTGGCAAAAAGACAAATAGGACTAACCAAGCAACGACACCGGTGATGATGACATTCTGCAAAATTTTATGTTTACGAATGATCATCCAGAACTACCTCCCAGCTTTCGACCCAAGTCACAGCAACTTTTTGGTTAAGGGAGTGGTCAACATCAGGGTCATCTTCATTGAAGAATTCGCTTACCATGATAATTTTGCCATCTTCCATCTCAACCACTGAGTCTAACGTCATGCCTTTGTAGTTACGCTCACGCACGTAGCCAATCAGCCCTGGGTAATTATCGGCATCATTCACTTCTTCAACTCGTAGGTCTTCTGGGCGTAATAACACATTAACATGCTGCCCTTTCTCGACAGAAAGTTCGGTGAAAATATCACATTCATGGCCTTCGACGTTGGCACGAATGCGTTTGTCATCAAGGCGATACAAGACTTTTGCATCGAAAATGTTAATTTCGCCAATAAATTGAGCAACAAATAAGTTTTTGGGCTCCTCATAAATTTCACGAGGCGTACCATCTTGCTCAATCTTCCCTTCACGCATAACGATGATCCGATCAGACATCGCTAAAGCTTCTTCTTGATCATGGGTAACAAAAATAAACGTGATCCCCAATTTCCGCTGAAGGGCTTTTAGCTCATTTTGCATTTGTTTGCGTAGTTTATAATCTAGCGCGGACAATGATTCATCCAGCAGCAAGACTTTCGGCCGATTAACAACGGCACGAGCAATTGCCACGCGCTGTTGTTGACCACCAGACAGTTGGTTGGGTCTACGCTCAGCAAAATCTTCCAATTGAACCATACGCAAGGCTTGGTCAACGCGCTTTTGAATTTCAGCCGCAGGTGTTTTCTGCATGCGTAAACCAAAGGCTACGTTTTCAAACACGGTCATATGAGGAAATAAAGCATAGCTTTGGAATACGGTATTCACAAAGCGCTGCTCTGCGGGAATATCCGTAATATCTTGACCATCAAGAATAATTTTCCCATCATCGACGTCTTCTAGCCCAGCAATAAGACGTAAAACCGTCGTTTTGCCACAACCTGAAGGCCCAAGAATGGTTAAAAACTCACCATTTTGAATAGTTAAGTCAAGTTCAGAAATAATTTGTTTGCCATCAAAACCTTTATTCAAAGATTTTAATTCGACGAGTGGTGTCAGAGAGGTTGTCTCAGTCATTTATTATACACTCTATCCCTAGGAATAATGCAGATAGAACCGCCACCGTTAAAGACTGTATAAGCTTGTCGGAGATATACTCTTCATCCTTCCCCAGCAAAGCCCAAAACCAGTAGCGCCATTTTATAGTTCATAAGCCCTGCATGATAAACACAGTTTTTGTAAATTGAAAGCCATTTTCGCCATTTCGTTTGCCTTTCATTATGAATTATCAATAAATAAATCAGATTTCTGATAAAAATAAGCAACATAGAGGTATATGCTATCAATTTATCGATATCTATAGATTTTCTTAGTATATTCACACACTAAACTTAAGTTAAATTCAATGCTTTTCATATGCTTAAAATATCTAATAGGAAATAGAACTTAATTATGTAAATAATCATTTTCATTTATTTAAAACCCTTGGATTATAAATACCGTATGATTTTAAATCACATATTGCTGCAAAAAATAAAATGAAAATAAGCATTGGATTAACTGAATCGTTTTAATTGAAAAAATGTAGCCATAGCTATTTATCATGATTAAGCACTTAAATAGTCAATAATCGATAACATCTATAACAAATGGTTAAAACCTTAGTTATTAATAATATTATGTGATTTGAATCTAATTTTTATTAATCAATGACTTTTATCCCTATAAATTTAATCCTCGTCATATAATCTCATGCATCCCTTTGAATATACGGGCCAAATTGATATAATATCAGCTTAAATTGTAACCTTTAGTAACTTGTTTTGTAAGCTTAGTTTTATTATTACACCTATAAATTTTACTTTGTGTCTTTCAAATTGAATTAATTAAGAATAAACATAAGCCTACGGGTGATTTTTTGGATATTCCACTGAAATTAATATGTGAGTGATCAAAATGGCTAATAAAGAGTTTTTTTATCAAGAACCATATCCTTTATCTGAGGATAAAACTGAATATACCCAAGTTTCTGATAAATATGTTTCTGTCGAGCAATTCGCGGGTAAACAAATTTTAAAAATAGAGCCTGAAGCACTAACACTTCTTGCTGAACGCGCAATTTATGAATCACAATTTTTTCTAAGGGCTGCTCATCAAAAGCAAGTTGCAGCTATATTGCATGACCCAGAAGCCAGTGAAAATGATAAATACGTAGCACTACAATTGCTGCGTAACGCTGATATATCTGCAAAAGGCATTTTACCAAACTGCCAAGATACCGGAACAGTTGCTGTTGTTGGTAAAAAAGGCCAGCAAGTTTGGACGGGCTGCGATGACGAAGAATACCTCTCTCGAGGGATTTATAACGTATTCCAACATGAAAACCTACGTTTTTCTCAAAATGCTCCACTTGATATGTTCAATGAAGTCAACACAGGCACGAACCTACCTGCACAATTTGATATTTTTGCGACTACAGGTGATGAATACCACTTCCTGTTCGTCAACAAAGGCGGCGGCTCTGCTAATAAGTCAGCCCTTTACCAAGAAACCAAAGCAACGCTAACTCCTGCTAAATTAAAAGACTTCTTAATTGATAAAATGCGTAATTTGGGGACAACCGCTTGCCCTCCATATCATATCGCATTCGTTATTGGCGGTACTTCTGCTGAAACTACGCTGAAAACAGCCAAATTGGCTTCTGCTAAATACTACGATAACTTACCGACAACAGGTAATGAGTACGGCCGTGCTTTCCGTGATATTGAGTTAGAAAATGAGTTATTAGAAGCCTCACGTCACCTTGGCTTTGGTGCACAATTTGGCGGTAAATATTTTGCTCATGATGTCCGTGTTATTCGCTTACCACGCCACGGAGCCTCTTGCCCAATCGGGTTAGCCATTTCATGCTCTGCTGACCGTAATATCAAGGCTAAGATCACTAAAGACGGTTTGTGGCTTGAAAAAATGGAACATAATCCAGCCCAATATATCCCTGAATCGATGCGTAACCAAACAGAAGGGAAAGTGGTTCATATCGACCTTAACCGTCCAATGAAAGATATTTTGGCCGAGCTAAGTAAACACCCTGTATCGACTCGAGTTTCCCTCAGTGGTCCACTCATTATTGCTCGTGATATTGCTCACACCAAGCTTAAAGAGCGTTTAGATAACGGCGAAGAGTTACCGCAATACTTTAAAGACCATATGGTGTACTACGCAGGGCCAGCGAAAAAACCAGAAGACATGGTCTCCGGTTCTTTAGGCCCAACAACAGGCAACCGCATGGACCCTTATGTAGATTTGTTTCAGTCCCATGGTGGTAGCATGTTGATGCTTGCAAAAGGTAATCGGACTCAATTAGTGACTGATGCGTGTAAAAAACATGGCGGTTTCTATTTAGGCAGTATCGGGGGCTCAGCTGCGATCCTCGCTCAAGAATATGTGAAAAGTTTAAATTGCCTTGAGTATCCAGAATTAGGAATGGAAGCGATTTGGAAAATGGAAGTTGAAGGGTTGCCAGCCTTTATTCTTGTGGATGACAAAGGAAATAATTTCTTTGAGCAAGTTCAAGATAAAAGCTGCCGTAAATGTGTTAAATAAGACTCTCTATACTAAGTAATGAATTACATTCACTTTCGTTAGTTTGTCTCTTTGTGCACCATAGAAAAAGAGCAGGTTCAAAGCCTGCTCTTTTCACATATATGCAAATTAATAGTAGTTAATACGAACGATAGTTGAGGCGTTAAATGCCCCTGTTTTCACTGAGCTAACTTTTTTAATCGACGCACTGTAGTCACGAGTTACAGATGTACTTCCTTGAGGCAAGCTCCCAAAAAATTGAAAGTAGTTAAATTTTATACGGTTACTTTTATCATCCATAATCGTTAGATTGGTTCCGTTTTTTAAATCAATCGCATATTCACCATTTAACGGATCGGTGGTTTCAAAATTAATATTCATGGAAAAATTATCGAGGCAGCCTCTTTTCACAGCTTGAACTTGAAAACTTTTTTTAAACTCTTTACCTTGGTTCAGCTCAGTGATCATCATCTGGCCAAAATCAATCTGCTGTGATTCAGGGTACACTTTTATATCCGCA
Organism: Providencia sp. NPDC089933; assembly: GCF_049545585.1. NCBI lineage: Bacteria > Pseudomonadati > Pseudomonadota > Gammaproteobacteria > Enterobacterales > Morganellaceae > Providencia > Providencia sp. NPDC089933. The sequence continues at coordinate 153,883 of NZ_JBMWDT010000007.1, read as the reverse complement.
CCGCATTTTAAAAAACGAATCCCCCTTAGCCCCGATATTGCATATCGTAGGTTTTTCGCTCCCGGTGTCATGTTTATTCCTCCACTACCATCAAACTGGAAAACCGTAAACTGGTTATCTCCCTCATAATTACCTGATGGCGGAACTATACCCGTTACTTTAATATATAACGTGAAAGTGACTGTCACGGTAACGTTTTGCTTGCCGCTAATCGGAGGTGTGCCTAAATTCACTCTTTGTTTATCGCGCTCAAGTAATTCGCCTTGATAATTCGCTCCAAGTAATAAACCGGTGCCCAATTTTTGGGACGTCGGATTAAAATACATATGGACAACGTCAACCATATTTCCCAAAACATTATCGCAATATACCGTTACGGTCATTGGGTCTGATTGCCAAATAATGGTACCTGCCGGTGTATCAGAAGGAATAGCTAATTGCCCAACAGGTACTGGAGGCTTAATCACAACCCCTGTTCCTGCTTCTACACAATCTAAAGCAAATGTCTTTGGGCTTATAAAGATAAATAAAAATAAAAAGTAGAAACCATATTTTGTAATAAACTTGTGTATCATGATTTATACACCTTTTATAGGTAGGTAATATTCAAGGTAATCTGTGTTTTTATATTACCCACTGTTAATTCACTTCTTGAAAGATAACTCTCGAGCATGGAATAGATAGTAATTTGCTGGTTATCATCAAAATAAATCGGATAACTGCGATATTCACCATTTGGCACAATATTTCCATCTTTATCCATTAACCGAATACCATAACCATTTAAAATTGTTTTACCGCCAAATAAATTACGGTCTGTGCTGCTGGTTGGTTCTGAAATAAACATAAGCCGAACAACAGGGTCTCTATCATCACGGTCGCGTTTGGGAAAAATACAATCATCAAATTTTAATTTGATCTCATGCTTAGGGCTTCGATCCCCGATCTCATTAAAATAGTTCAGAGAAATTGGGCCAAGTTCAATATTTTGATCAATAGAGGAAAATGAGATTTTGCAAGGTAATGAAATAACATTCCCTGTAAAATTAAGGTCTCCTCTCATCATGCTACTGTCTGCGTAAGAATGATTTCCAACCAAAGACAACATGAAAAAACATATTGAAAAGTAACAATTTCTCATTTCTAAAATCCTATTGACTCTCTTTTGACAATTGGCATGTCGAAGCAGCACATCGATAAGTCAACATCTTCATACCGCCGTAATCATCCATGTACCCGGTGTACAATTGAGTAAACCCTTCGCTCGGCACGACAACACGTTCTTTCGAAAGAGGTGCCACCATAACACTTTCAAAACCGGGGAAATTTTTTCTATTGTTGTTACTTAAATAACCTAATGTCACATAATATTTTGTTGGGTTTTCAATGAGTAATTGATTACCTGTATGAGTATATTTCAATTCTTTTGCCCAAACCTTATCGCTATTATTTTCAATCTGAGGTGGGCGATAAAACATTTTCAAACGGCTTTGAATCGCAATTTGCACGACATTTTCTTTATCAGCGACAGGCGGAATTTCACGTACATTTAAATAAAATAGCGATTCTCTATCTTGGGGAAGTAAATCAACGCCTTCTGTTTTGATGATTTTAATTTGGTTTTTCGCATTTGGTTCAACCCGTTGTATAGGAGGGAGTACCGTAAAAGGTTCTGAAACCTTATTCCCTTTTTCATCTTCCATCCAAGACTGAGCTAAATATGGCATTGTTTTACTTTGATTATTAATAACCAAACTAATCGACTTATCTTTGCCCGGAAAAATAATTCGGGTACGGTCAATATTGATTGCTGCGGACGCAAATTGCATACCGACAAAAACGAGTGAAAGCCCTAAAGCTACTACATACTTTTTACTCATACATCATTCCTTTATTGGCAAGGGATCAGGACTTTCCCCTGATTTTTTTCGGCAATATTAGGTAAATTTAAACGACACTGATTCGCGCCACTGGCCCATTTAACAATGTAGTTTTCTTCTGGATTAACACCGGTCAAATAAGTCACCCCACTATCTGCGATGATGCCGACTTCCCTACCGGTATTCACTTCAATAACACTCGTCCCTAATGGTGGATAATTCCCATTACTCAAGCGAATAACCGCTAAAATACGTTTCCCTTGATTTGCCTTTATTTTTTGGTAACCAATCGAACCTTCAGTTAATGTTTTACCAATGATATTGTCATTAACATCAACATCATCTGGTAATGTATTCATATCGATATATACATCTGAATTGGAGAAACTGTTCAAACTTGTCGCCACTCCAATCCCGAAACGGTTCGTCACTGACTCGCCATTATCAATAGAAATACCAGCAACATTGTCACTATCAATCATAACTCGCGGCTCATTATTGGTTCCATTGCGGTGCATTGCTGCGCCGTATTTTGTGGCTGTCATCGAACCATACCAACTACCGCCAAATGCACGATAAGAATTAATATTTTCCGTCGCATTGACGTTTAATACGCCGTAAGGAGATGAATGCTGATAGCTACCGCTAATATTTGGCTCTGCGCGTCCAAGTTCATGTTGAGAACCGCCAACACGCATACTCCAATAGTTGTTATTCACATTCTCGCTATAGTACGCAACAGACTGCCCAAAACTGTGGTCATTATCAGCATATTGCGCGTCATAACTGATGGAGCTACCGCCTTCTAATGGGATAGAAAATGATAAATAAATTTGGTTATCATCTGTCGTTTCATATTTAATTTTATTAAGTGACAATGTCCCAGAAATATTTTTAATCTGCCCAACACTAAACAATTTACTGAAACTCATCCCAAAGTTAGTTGTAGATTCACTATTCCAAAATTGATGATGTGACGCATTAAAATAAATAGTTAAATCTAATGGGCTGATATATTGATTAAAAGATGCCGTATACACGTTTTTATCGCGTCTAAAGTCCAGCGCTCCATTAGCTGCATCAATATATTGCGGCATGGTTAAAAATTCTTTTTCAGAGAACTTATAGCCAGCGAATGTCACCTGGGAATTCGTAGACTCAAAGCGCTTAGAATAATTTAAACGATAGCTATTACCTGAATAAGAACCAAAATTATCTAAGTTTGCGTGTGTGCGAGTAATATCCAGTGAGATCGCACCAAACATATTCATATTTTGCCCAATACCAAGGTTTACAGCTTGGTAATTAGTATTATCAATAGTCGCTATTAAGCCCCCAAAAAGAGAGGTATTTCCAAATAACCCATAGGATATCTCACCCGCAATAAACCGCGGGTCGACTTTCTGCGAGCGACCAAATGGATCGGACTGACCGACCGTAAATTTATACAGAAATTGCCCTTGGCGAGTTAAAAACGGCAATGATGCCGCAGTCACTTGATACGTCGTTTTTGACCCATCCTCTTCCTCGATAGTCACATCTAAGGTGCCTTGTACAGCTTCTGTAATATCTTGGATATTAAATGGCCCTGGAGCTACCCTTGCTTGCTTAATCACTCGCCCATTTTGTGAAACAATCACCATTGCATTTGTTTTTGCAATCCCTGTTACCTGTGGCGCATACCCACGCAAAGAAGGCGGTAACATGCGATTATCACTGAAAACAGAAGCACCAATAAAACGGAAACTATCAAATAGGTTTGTTTTTAAATAAGACTCCCCTAACAATACTTTCGCACCCATTTCTGGTAATGCACGAAAAGCATAAAGTTGGGTCCAATCGAAACGTTCGTTTGTTTTCCCTTGAGAACGATTATATTGATATTGATAGTCTGCACGAAAACGCCAAGCACCTAAATTGATACCAGTGGTACCATTACTACTGGCACTAAATGTTTCACTATTATTTTTAGGAGAGGAATAATTCGCAAATAGGTTATAGTCAAGAAAAGCCCCTGTAATGCCATTCTCCCATTGAGATGGTGGAACCCAATAAGGGTCGTCATACTCTAACCAAGCTTGAGGAATAGAAAATAAGATATTTTGATTCGCCTTGTCGAAGCGATATGTAATATCTAAATTTTTAGATAGTTCAACACACTGGCCATTATTATTTTGCAGAAGTTCTTCCTTAACCTTCTTTTTTAGTGCAAAAATATCTACCATTTCTGGTGTAATGCAGAGTGTTGAATTATCTTTACTCGTTTCAATAAACTTAATTAAGTGTTGACCAGATAACTTTCGGCCATTCAACGTAATATCTGTCAGATATTCACCGGCTGGAATAAAATCAGGGTTTGAGAACTGACTCAAGTCAATATTATCTCTGTCCTTTGCATCAATAATATTCATATTAAATTCCACAGCATTGGATATTTCTGAAATAGAAAATGCCAATACAATAGAAAATAATATTTTATTCATTTTAAAATGAGGCAATAAAGACATGGAGTTCCCTGCCAAAAAAATAAAAAGCAAATAACAAAGGAAAATAACAGGCAAATACATGCCTGTTATTAAAAATATAAATTACAGGTAGTTTAAAGCGTAAGTTGCTTGAGAAATGATACTACCTGTTTCAACTTTGTCACCATTTGCTTCAACACGAGCACTGAATGCCAGTTTGTTTGGACCATCAGCTAATGGCATCTCAACACTTGTATCACCTACTTTCATTGTCGCACCATCAGCGTTGATTAAACGAACACCAACACCTTTAGAAGTACCTGTATTTGCTAATAATTCTTTAGCCGTAGTGTCTGGAGTACCTGTGAAAGTGACTTTAACTTTGCTAACCGCAGGGAAAACAACTTGGTCGTTAGAATCTTTAACTTCACCTAAGTCACAGTTTTCTAAAGCAATATTGTACTGAACGCTTTGGCTAAATTTATTACCGGTTTCTAATACTTTATTTGCAACTTGGCCGAGGTCTACATTGATTGTGCCATCACCAGGAAGTGAGCAAGGTGCATTGATAACTTTACCCGTAAAGTTAATAATCCCGCTACCTTGGTCTACTGGTGCTGCATTTGCAATGCCAAATGAAGATGCGATAATTGTAGCTAATGCAATTTTGGTTAATTTCATTTATATTTTCCTATAAAAAGACGACAGATGTACCAATCACCTAATAATCAAGATAATTATTAAGTTGATATTTTTTTGCTAAGAGTGTAATAAAAAAGCAGGCATTTACTATATACAATAAATATAGTAATACACCGTTATTAAAAATAATTATTTTTATGAAATGTGAATTTATCTTAATACATCCATACTAATGGATGATTATTTTAGTATTTATAATTAGACTAATTTTAATATTTATATATGATTATTTTCTTTATTTATAAATACATCATCAATGAAAAAACAAATCATCTCCGTCTCCAGCGCATTAGCGAGAACATGTAAATTTTCGATATTAATGTTACACTCCCCCCTTTCATAGCGTGAAATTTGTTGCTGGCTAACACCAACAAGATTTGCCAATTCAAAACCAGAAAGCCCCAAGTGCTTTCTTCTTTTTCTAATCTCTTTTCCTACTATTCTATTAACGTTTGTCATCAACGATAGCCCAAGATAACCTAAAATATTAAACGGCTAAACTATATAACAGATCAAAAACCTTTAGTATAATAAAATTTGTACTTACAAATGCAAATTAAAATAGAACAAATTAATTAAAACTCGTAATTTGAGTTAATTATAAATTTCAATATATAAAAGTAAAACTGTTTCTAACGATCAATTTAATCAATTCAAGTCAGTGAAACCTATCAATATTTGTTCATTTAAATTTAGCTTTATCACTAAAAAGAAAATCACCTAAATAATACAACTTCACCTTATTATTCATATGATATTTATAATCCTAACACGTTGATTTAAGTAAAATTAGACTATATTACAACCCATGATGGTAATATATAAAAATGAGACTCAAGTAACCTTACTTGATAGTTTCAGATGATTTTTAGGTATTTAATAATATAGCCATTGATTAATAAGTATTTTTATATAAAAAAATTATAAATTAATTTATTTTTTACATTGTTTTAGTTTATTTTAAAAAAACCATTGTCAGTGGTATTTTTATTTTTATCATTTTTTATAATGGAATTGATAGTCAATTTTCCATACTCCCATTAAGAGTGCGAAAGATAAAAAATCAGAGAATAGGTTAAAACATCTATTTTTGACTCATAAAAACCGTGTAATTCTCATTTAGCGAGTAATACTATTATCAAATAGTTAAATACCCCATTTTTTAGATTTAATAAATTAATATTGGAAAAATAACCTTTAAATAACAATCGGTTATATTTATTTCCAAATGTAACAAAATAAGAAATATTATTGCCAAAAGAGCTATAAAAAAACAATTTAACAAAAATAAAACATAATAATTATCACCTTAGCTGGTAAAAAGTGCATAAAATCGATGTTTATTCTTGTAAGATATCTCTTAAACAGTAAAAACCATTCATAAAACACAGAATATGGCTGCTCCTCAAAGCATTTTAGGGGAAATTCAGTGAGTCAATACTTAGAATAGCTATCACTTTCATCGTTTATTTATAAAATTCATAGCTTGGCAGAAAATATATTAGTCAATGGGTTAAACTAAGATCAATAACGCTATAAAGATATCAACACCAAGAAAAGTCTTTTTTTGAATGCTATGCGAAATAATATATTTAAAAATATTTATTTATCGATATATATATTTGATAACAACTAAGGACACCCTTCCGATAACAAATAGTAATTGAACAAGAAAATAACTCATTATTTTTTGTGCGAATAACCTGCTTTGATCTCCTTAACCAAGGAGATTCTATGCAAACACAATCATTACTTCGCGTTGCAACAGTGCAATTCCAACATAAACCTGGCGACAAAGCTTATAACCTAGAGCGTATTCACCATTTCATTACCCAAGCCGCAAAACAAAAAGTAAAAATACTTGTTTTGCCTGAAATGTGCATAACTGGTTACTGGCATGTTCCTAAACTAGCTGCTCCTGCCGTTTATGCGCTCAGTGAAACACTACACGATAGCCCATCATTGTCCCTAATCCGCCAGCGGGCTAAAGAATTAGATATGCTCATCGGTGTCGGGTTAATTGAAAGAGGCTTAGATGGGCAATGCTACAATACTTGGGTTGCCTGCATGCCGGATGGGCAATACCATGCTCATCGAAAATTACATGCCTTTGAACACCCCGTTATCCATAGTGGAGATAGCTATACGGTATTCGATACCCCATGGGGGGTTAAAGTGGGGATCTTAATTTGCTGGGATAATAATTTGATAGAAAACCCGCGGATCAACGCACTGCTAGGTGCTGATATTATTCTTGCTCCCCATCAAACAGGAGGAACTCATTCAAGTAGCCCATATGGAATGAAACCACTCGACCTGAACCTTTGGGAAAATAGGCAAAATAACCCACAAGCATTATTTGATGCATTTCAAGGGGAACATGGGCGTGGATGGCTGATGCGCTGGCTACCAGCTAGAGCCCATGATAACGGTGTGTTTTACCTATTCAGTAATGGCGTAGGTTTAGATGATGATGAAATTCGTACTGGAAATGCGATGATAATTGACCCTTATGGGCGGATTATCAACGAAAGCTTAGCCATTGACGATGATATGGTCATTGCGGATCTTGACCTCAACTTACTGCCAACATCAAGTGGTCGACGTTGGCTAACGGGAAGACGGCCAGAACTTTACCGAATGATCAATGAAACAATAGGCAATGAAACGGATATTCGTCGTGTTCGTTTTGCTTGCCAGACACCACCTTCAGTGCCTAACCCAAGTAAAAGCACTAAACCATAAGACCGGAAACTCTATAGTATCTTATTAATAAGGTGGATATTATAGAGTTAATACATTTCAACTAAGAGGTGTGCAGCAAACCATAATGGATACTCGGCTTCTTCGTGCATTTATTACCCTCGCTGATACGGCAAACTATCGTGAAGCCGCGTCACGCCTCTGTATTAGCCAACCGGCTTTAACAAAGCAAATAAAATTATTAGAAAACCAATTAGGTATAATATTATTTCAGCGTGGTCGCCACGGTGCTGTACTCACCGAATCGGGCCAAGCATTATTACCTTATGCAAAACAAGCTATTAACCAAATAATGGAGTTGCTTAACCAAGCTATCGCTCTTGGAGAAAAACCACCATTGTCCTTAAATGTCGGCTTTGGGATTTCAACTTTTCAGGAAGCTTCTTTTTTTGTTGCACGGCTTCGTGAAAAATTACCTAATATTGCGATTCAACTAGATGATATGCCCTCCCATGAAATGGAAAAACAGCTTCAAGAACATCAACTGCATATTGCCTTTACTCGCCACCTTGATACAGCCGCTACAAAAACACTTACAAGCCAGAAATTAAAACAGGAAGTACTCGCTCTTGCTATAGCCCAAGGTCATCAGAAGAAAAACACAATAAATGACTACTTAGCGCAATATCCATTACTTACATTACGGGCTCAACGCGGTTTAGGTCTATATCAGCAAATTCAGCGCTACCTGCAATCTGAGGGGGTTAAAATTACCCCATTGCAGGAAGCTAATGATATTCAGACTCTTATTGCATTGGTTGCCGCTAAAGTAGGCGTAAGCCTTGTTCCATACAGTGCGAGGCATATTAGCCGGGAAGATATCTGCTTTATTCCTATTCAACATCACAAGCAAGCCCAATGGCAAATTGACGTTGTTTGGCAATCGTCATTACCTAAAGCATGGCAAACAATTATTTACGCGCTAATTGACGAGGTTCATAAAGAGTTTACCGATAATAATAACTCCGTAATTCCTATATATTAAATGGTAGAACTCTGATATTTATTACCCCCATCTTTGTTAGATAGGCACTACTTTATATGTCTGGTAATAGCTTAATCACCCCACTTAAAATCATAGCTTCTGGTGTAGCACTGCCTAAGAATAAAATTTTTTCTTCAATGCTTGATGAAAAACTCAATAAATCGATAGGGTTTGTTGAAAAACATTCAGGCATTGAATACCGCTATCATGCCAGTAATACTGATTCGCAAGCCGAGCTGGCAGCTCAGGCGATCCAAAACACACTGGACGCTAGTCATATCAATCCTCAAAGTATTGATATGCTAATAAATGCCTCTGCTATCCCTGTTCAGGCGTTACCCTGCTCCGCAGCGCATATCCTAGAGCAATCAAACTTAAGGGAAGGCATTGCATGCTTTGATGTCAATGCCAGTTGTATTAGTTTTATTACCGCATTACAAGTTGCCGCGGGCTTACTCGCAACCAGTGCTTATCAGCGAATTGCTATCGTCTCTGCAGATATTGCTTCACGGGGAATTGATTGGCAGGACAAGGAATCATCATTGATTTTTGGGGATGGTGCAGCTTGTGTGATCGTTGAAAAAGGCGATGGAACTAGCGGTATTATTTCTTATACCCATACAACTTATACTGCTGGCATTGATTTTTGTGAAATCCGAGCTGGCGGTACAAGGCGTAATCCGCGTTCAGGTATGACTGAGGATGATTTCCTTTTCCATATGCAAGGTAAAAAACTATTCCGCTTAGCCTCCTCTTTAATTGAAGACTTTATGCAACAGGTTTTTCATGAATCAGGCTTACAACTCAAGCAAATAGAGACAGTTATTCCACACCAAGCTAGTCATTTATCGTTAGAGCATATGCGCCAACGTGTCGGGGTAACAACAGACCAATTGATTGATATCTATCGATATCGTGGTAACCAAGTCGCAGCATCTATCCCCTCAGCATTACATGAGGCGATTATTAGCGGTCGGTTTTATGAAAAGCAAAGTGCAATGTTAATCGGAACAGCAGCAGGATTAGCACTATGTGCAATGGTACTTATCCCGTGAAAATATTAGTCACCGGCGCAACCAGTGGGCTAGGACGCAATGCTAGCGAATATTTACTGCAAAGGGGGATTGAAGTCATTGCTTGTGGTCGTAATCAACAAGCAGGTCAACAACTGAGCCAAATGGGTGCTAAATTTATTTCAGTAGAATTGGCCGATTTAACCCAGCAAGATGCCAAAAAACTAATGGCCGGCTGTGATGCAATATGGCACTGTGCCGCACTTTCTTCGCCTTGGGGAAAGCGCCAAGACTTTGAAAAAACAAATATACATGCGACTCAAACCTTAGCAACTGCCGCTGGTGAAGCTAACGTTTCGCGCTTTATTCATATTTCTACCCCTGCAATTTATTTCAATTTCACACACCAGCAAGATATTAGTGAATCGACGGTTAATACCCATTTTGCCAATCAATATGCAAGAACAAAATATTTAGCAGAAACCGTTATCGAACAGTGTGTGAGCCAGTTTCCAACAACACGCTACACTATTTTACGTCCAAGGGGGTTATTTGGACCTCATGACCGTGTACTTTTACCGAGGTTATTAGCACAAATAAAATCACGCCAAGGTAAATTGATATTACCTAATGGGGGAAATAACCATTTCGACCTCACTTATGTGGGAAATGTGGTTCACAGTATGCAATTAGCGACTGTTAAAAATGGACTTAAAAGTGGAGCTGCCTACAATATCACCAATCAACAGCCTCAAGCGCTAAAGCAAACGCTTCAACAATTGTTTAGTGAATTGAATTTAAAGTGTGAAATTCGTTCTGCGCCTTACCCGTTACTGTATGGTCTGGCAACTCTTTTAGAAGCGATTGGCTATATAACAGGAAAAGAACCCTTACTGACGCGTTATAGCCTTGGAGCCGCCTATTTCACCATGACACTTGATAACCAAAAAGCACAACAAGAACTCGGTTATTACCCTTTATATACGATGCAACAAGGGGTCAAATTAACGGCGAAATGGTTAAAACAGCAGGAGAATTTATGTTAACCATCTACCAGTATGAAGTGGGGTATTGCACACACCCAGGTTGCGTCGCCCTTAAAGGTGCGAGCTTTAAATCCTGTAAATTTCCTGCCAGAGCATGGTTAATTAACGATGAAAACCAACGTTGGTTATTTGATACTGGTTATGCGACGCATTTTTATGATCATACTCGCCACGGAATTATGCGGTTATATCGAGCCATTACCCCAGTTTACTTCGACAGTAAACAGGCATTAGTTAATCAACTGGCTGATGATGGAATAAAACCCGCAGATATTAATGCCGTTATTTTGTCTCACTTTCATGGTGACCATATCGCAGGGCTACGTGACTTCCCTGAGATCCCCATTATTTGCTCTGGTGATGGGTGGGCAAAAACACGTCACTTAACTGGTTTTGCCGCCTTAAAAAATGCCTTTGTCAGCGGGTTATTACCCGATGATTTTGAACAACGCACTGTGTTTTATGAAGGGTTTGAGCGTGTTTCTTTGCCTCATGAATTGCAAATATTAGGCGAAGGTTACGCCGTAAATAAGCAAAAGACCTTATTAATTGTACCGCTTCCTGGTCATGCAGCAGGTCACATTGGTTTATGCGTTTTAACGAATACAGGTTGGGTGCTCCTTGCGGGGGATGCCGCGTGGTCACCAACCAACTATAAACAATTACGTGGGCCAATGGCGATTGCTAATATCATCATGGATGATAAGCAAGCGTATTATGAAACGCTGAATAAATTACATGAAATTGATAAGCAAAATATTGTCATCCAACTTTGTCACGAGGGTGAATTGCAGTGATCTTTTCCATGCTTTGGCACTATTGGCGAGCACGCCGTCTAAAATTTGAAAACCGTGAACAACTTGAAGCCTATCAGCAAAAGCGCTTAACACAATTCAAGCAAAAAACATTGGCTAATAGCCGCTATTTTTCCCCGTATATTCATCAACCACTCCATGATTTTCCCATCATGAATAAACACATCATGATGAGTCATTTTGATACGATGAATACCGCAGGGCTTTCTCGCCAAACATTACTCGATTGTGCACAAAAAAGTGAGCAATCTCGCGATTTTGCCCCTAAAGTAGGGAAATATAGTGTTGGGTTATCCTCTGGGACATCAGGTCGCCGCGGCCTTTTTGTTGTTAGTCCTGAGGAGCAAAATATCTGGTCTGGCAGTATGTTAGCCAAAATGTTACCGAGTGGGCTGTTCAACGGTGAGCGTATTGCGTTATTTCTTAGAGCCAATAATAACCTGTATGAAAGCGTCAATAACCGCTGGATATCCCTGCGTTTTTATGACCTTTTCGCGGATTTTCAACAACAATTAATCGAACTAGAAAGATATCAACCTTCTATTATTGTTGCCCCAGCTCAAGTGCTGTGCGCTATTGCCCAAGCGATTAGCCGCCAACAAATTCAATTAAAAGTACAAAAAGTCATTTCAGTGGCGGAAGTGCTTGAACAACATGATAAACAAAAATTACAGAACTGCTTCCCGAGTGTTGGTGAGGTCTACCAAGCCACTGAAGGTTTTTTAGGCTGTACTTGTTCGCATGGAACTCTACATTTAAATGAAGCCTTTATTCATATTGAACCTAACTGGATCGATGATGAACGATTCTCTCCGATTATCACTGATTTCACGCGGAAAACTCAGCCGATTGTCCGTTATCAACTCGATGATGTTTTAGTTGTGAAAAAAACACCTTGCCCCTGCGGTTCCCCTGAATTAGCGATTGAACGTATCGAAGGCCGTTGTGATGACTTACTCCAACTCCCCGACCAAAAAGGGAATACGGTGACTATCTTTGCAGACCCCTGCGCCCGAGTCATTGCCAATAGCATTCCCCTTACCGCTGACTTTCGGTTGACCCAGCAAGGCCAGTTATTAATTTTACAAGCGGAATGTACACAGCTTGAATTAAATGATTGCCAACAGCAACTCGAAAACTATTTCACTCGTCAGCAAGTCGATATCACTCAGTTACGCTGGCAATTATCATCTGAGCCAATTCAACAAGCTCTCTCTATTAAAAAACGCCGGATTATTCGAAAGGAAGAGCAATGAATACTAAAACGTTATTCATTAGGGCGTTATATTGCTTAATCGGCTGGGGAACAGTCGGCATTGTGTATAGTTATACTGGTCAAAATACAGATAATGTCCATCTACTGGCTCCAAGTGCGGTTGATAGCGCGGTGCCGTTCTCCCCTAGTGCGGTTTGGTTTTATCTATCCTTCTTTTTGTTTATCCCATTAGGCTATTTTTGCAGCCCAATAGAACGAACTCGGTCATTAATGTTTGCTATGCAATTATGTGCCTTAGTCTCTGGCGCTGTTTATTTACTGTATCCAACCACAATGCAATATTACGATTATGATTTAACCTCATTTTCGGCTCACGCTTTATCCGCTTTAATCAAGATTGATAGCCCTCAAAATTTATTACCTTCTCTACATGTCTCATTGACTCTTGTCGTACTGAATGCATTATGGTCGGTAAAATATAAATTTCGAACACTGTTGTACTTTTTATGGGCCGCAGCCATTTGTGTGTCTGTGTTGGTACTAAAACGCCACTTATTTATTGATGTTATCACTGGAGCAGTAACCGCTTGTGGAGCGCTGTTGGTTGTCCACATGGCAAAATACGGCTTAGAGAGAAAACGCTCATGAATGAATTAACCTTTCCGATTATTTTTATGTTAGCGGTCGTCATTGTTGAAGGCTTAGTGATCGCCAAAACACAAAAGGGGTCGGTAAGTTGGCAGGAATTGGTTTTTAACCTGAACTCTGGTCATATTATGTTGTGGCTATTTAGAGGGTTAGAGCTTTTTTGTTATGGCTTTGTCGTTACACACTACTCATTCAACCTTGTTGAAAACTGGCCAACAGCTTTAATTTGGATATTTGCTATTTTAGCGTGGGACTTTGGCTTTTACTGGCTGCATCGCTTACACCATACTTACCGCCTATTATGGGCAGTACATGTAGTACATCACCAAGGTGAACACTACAACCTATCATTAGGTGTACGTAATTCATGGTATTCATCTCTAACCTCAATCCCATTTTTTATGTTATTGGCTCTTATCGGGGTGCCTTTAGAAGTCTTTATTACTGTTTCCATTTTGCACTATACCATCCAATTTTTTAACCATAGCGCGTTGATCCCACGCCTTGGTTGGTTAGAAAAGTTTATGGTGACACCACAGCATCACCGAGTTCATCATGTAAAGGAAGGGCACTACTCGAACCGTAATTTTGCAGGTAGTTTTATTTTTTGGGATAAGCTATTTGGCACTTTTTCCAAGCTACCAGAAACAGAGCACCATTTTGGTATCAAGGGTGCACCAGCATCCGAGAACCCATTTATTGATAGCAATTTACCTTTTTGGAAAATTATTAATCGCCGCCGGCAGACAACCCAAAAACCATCACCGTTATTTCGCACTAACCAATTTGCTCTTGTGATAGGAACACTTCTGCTATTTATATTAGTAATTGGTTATGTCTACCTATACGGCTACGGTTATCAAGGTACAACACAGCAACAAGTCATTTTATTTGTTTTATTAGCACTGGGAACTATTGCCCTATCAGGGATATCAGATGGCCGTAAAAGTGGCTTAATAAGCTGGTTTTTTATAGCCTGCTTATTACTTATTTGTATTCTATTTATTTGGCAATGGACAAGCCCATTTTGGATAATTTCGACCAGTGCGCTGTGGTTACATAGTTTGCTGATGCTCATTGGCATTGGTCGTAAACCAGTGCAGGTGCTCAATGTCTAATGAGCCACTAAGACCATTAGGTTATCAACATCGCCATGATCAGGCTTTTCAAAAAGCATTAAACAATGCTGCTATGCAGTATTTAAAAGACCGTTCAGATCACCGTTTTGCAGATCTACGCTTCTATTTAAAAAGCCTAGTTTTAGTATTGTGCTGTTTCGGCAGTTACATCGTAGCCTTGTGCGCGAATGCGCAATGGGCTTTTTTCACTTTTTATCCGCTCTTTATCTGTTTTGCCCTGTTGTTGGCGATTAATTTGGTCCACGATGCCTCCCATAATGCGATTTTTAAACATGGGAAAGCCAACTATTGGCTTAATTTCTGGGTCACTATCCCACTTGGCCTAGACCCTGAGTGTTGGCGTGTTAGACACATTATTTTTCATCACGCCCACACGAATATTCGTCACTATGACCTAGATATTGAAGAAAATTTTGTGCTACGGCAGACCCCATACCAACGCTGGTACCCTTTTATGCGGGCGCAACATCTGTACTGGCCCTTGGTTGCAGCCATGACATTTCCGGCGTTGATCTGGTTTTTTGATTGGTTAGATAGGTTTCACTTCACGAGAGTCGCCCCACATATGCGCCATCAAGGGCAGAAAGGGCTTAGTACCTTTTTATTGGCAAAATTTCTCCATCTGTTTATCGCTATTATTATCCCTATCTTAGTTGTTAGTGATATCAGCTTAGGTACATTGCTGCTCACTTATTTGCTTAGCCAAATGTTTGCATCACTCATATTTGTTGTTTTGATACTCGGCACACACTGGGCAAAGGCAACCTTCTACACCCCACCCCAAGAAGGTAATATGCCCCACGGGTTTTATACACATACATTTTCAACCACTTATGATTGGCATACCACGCCTCGTTGGCTCACCTATTGGCTAGGTGGTTTAAACTTGCACTTAACTCATCATTTGTTTCCCAACTGGAATCACCGCCACTACCCTGCCCTTGCAAAGATCATCGAACAAACGGCAAAGCAGTTCTCAATGGAATATCACTGTATCAATGCCAAGGAACTGTTTATCTACCAGCAGCGGTTCTTAAAGGAAATGGGAACTGGCAAACAAGCCGATATGCACTGAATACCGATAGAAAGGAATTCAGTGCATTAAACGGGATATCACCTGTCGATAATAATATTTTGATTAACCACATTCTGTTCGCTATTCCCAACCATCTGAGAAAATTTGTCGAGGGGATCGGTACGAAATGCATACAAGCGTTTTAAGGCATATGGGTTATCCCCTAGCTTCACTTTCCCTTGAATTGTCGTCAAAGCTAGGTGTAAGCCCGCTTCTTTTGCGGCATCCATTGCAGATTGGTTATAGCCACCAAAGGGGTAGGCTAAATAGCGCTGCTCTGGCTCAAAATGGCTAAGTAGCCTCATTGAGCGTTTAAAATCCAACATGGCCGTGTGTTGTTTACGGCTAAAAATAATCGGTGAGTTATGGTTATCCAAACGATGTAAAAAGTGCGTATGCGATTGAATATTAAATACATCTTGGCTATCTTTTATTTCTTGTTTGCTCATAAACTGTAACGAATCTGCAGACCACTTTTCTGGATGAGTTTTGACCCTTGAAGAAATAACAAACAAAGTTGCTTGCTGATGATTTTGCCTTAAAATCGGTAACGCATAACGGTATACGGATTTCAAACCATCATCGAAAGTCAATACCACGGCTTTGCCGGGCAAGTTAGCTGATTTATTCAAATAATCTTCCACATCCTGCAAAGAAAGGGTTTGATAACCCGCTTGCTTGAGGTAATTCATTTGTTCACTGAATGCTTCCACTGAAGTGGCTGTCGATGTTTCACGAAACAGTTTATTTTCACTATCTTGTAAAATATGGTGATAAGTTAAGATTGGAATACCTTTATCCAACGCAACATCATCCAGATGAACATACCCTAGTCTGTCACCTAAGCGAATTGTCAGCCAAGCTGTCTTTGTACCTATTTTATCGGTTTTTATCATTCTAGCGACGACCGGATAACGTAAGTTTGCCCATAAAGAGGCAATTTGCCGGCCACTGCTATCAGCTGATTGATAAACAGGCGTTTTTTGCCGTGTGATTAGATAATCATAAACGGGTTTTTGTAAGTCATTTAACCTATCAATATCTGGAATATAACGAGGGGGTTTATTCGCAAGTGCTGTTGCCTTTACAAACGCATAATCATTACCAAATTGCATCGCGCTATAATCCCCTGAAGAGTTATAAGCATAGAACCCATGATTATGGTTAAGTTCAGCCACCGCACGCATTTCACCCGCGACCCTTGAAAAAATAATTTCTGTTTTTTGGGTTTGGATTAGTTTAGGGGGAATATCGGCTAACCGCCAATCCTGCGTATTATGCTCAACAACTGTGGCTAAAGATGGGGAAATAGAATTTATGAATAAGACTAAAAATAAAACAAGTAATTGTTTACACATTTTTTATCCATTACCAACAAAGTTTGCATTAATTATTCTAAACCTACTGAAGAATTAACCCTATACCCCATGAAAAATTTTTATTGAGAGGTCGCCCCCCTGTTACCTCACTTTCTTTATCAAGCAGCTAACCCCCCTTACAGCTTAGCCCCAATACTCATTTTAATCAGTGTTTATTTCTTACAAAAGTTATTATACCAATTAGGTGGTTTAACCTTGATGTATCATACAAAATAAAGAGATCTAGCTCATGTTTATCAGTAAAAAACGTTTTCAAGGTACGATCTGTAAATCATTTGACAGTTAATTCCATTTCCCACTGTTAGATTGGCAATCAACCACCTTTCAACACCTGGGAATAACAATGAAAATAAAAGAAATTAGTACCTTTATCATGCACGTTCCGGTCACTAATGATCTAATTGGTGATTCGACGCATAGCATTACCCATTGGGGAATGCCGGGTGTCATGATCAAAACTGAATGTGGGTTAGTCGGTTATGGTCATACAGGAACACATGCGGATATCACTACAGATCGTTTAATTACCACCATCATTGAAGATGTTTTTGGCCCCATGCTGCTGGGTGAAGACCCAACTGAAGTACGTTATTTACATCGTAAGCTCACTCGTAGTTCGACCAATATTTGGGTAGGTCGTGGTGGCTTGATGCAAATGGCTATCTCTGCCATTGATATTGCCTTGTGGGATCTCAAAGCGAAAGCTGCCGATCAGCCACTATGGCAACTGTTTGGCGGTTCAAAACACAATAAAGTGAACGCTTATAATACTGACTGCGGTTGGCTGGTTCGTAGCCAAGACGATCTCGTTGATGATTGTAAAAAAATGATCTTCGAAGAAGGTTTTAAAGCGATCAAAATGAAAATTGGCAAGCCAGATCCACGTGAAGATTTACAAAGAATCGAAGCCGTTCGCCATGCAATTGGCGATGATATTGACCTAATGGTCGATGCTAACGGTAAATGGGATATCAGCATCGCCAAGCAATATGGCCACCGTTTAAATGATTTCAACATTAAATGGTTTGAAGAGCCACTGTGGCACGATGACGTGGTAAGTCACAAGCAGCTAGCAGCTTACATGGATACACCAATCGCGTTAGGTGAATTACTGTATCACAATGATTCATTTAAAGAATTTGTCCTTGCTGGCGCGGTTGATTACCTACAACCAGATGCAACCCGTTGCGGCGGTTTAACTGCGGTATGGGAAATTGCGGATTTAGGTATGGCATTTAACTTACCAGTAACACCGCACCATGGCGATATGATGCAAGCACAATTGCACTTAGTCATGGCACATCCAGCCTGTTCATTACTGGAATTTATTCCATGGACATTGGATTGCTTTGTTGACCCAGTTGAAGTCATTGATGGTGTTTATACCACCCCAACGGCTCCGGGAGCCGGTACGACGTTAAAACCGGAAGCATTGGCTAAATTTAACGTGAAATAATAATAATTCCCTTTTTCGCTATTTCATCACTAACACCACGAGAAAGGGAAATAAATAACAAGAATTATTCATTTTAAGTTACTTATTCATTAGCTCTATACTCTACCCTGCTGATAACTCAGCGGTGGGCTAAACACGTAATAAAAATGAATAGATAACATTATTACCTTACAAAACTGGGGTGAACCATGTCCACCAATACTGATCATTTATCATCGGCTACCAGCAAAGCAATACGAAAAATAATACCCATGGTGGTATTAATGTTCATATTAGCGTATTTAGACCGTTCAAATATCGGTTTTGCAAAGCAAGAATTTCAATTAACAACAGGGTTAAGTGACGCCGCCTATGCATTTGGTGCAGGGATCTTTTTTATTGGTTATGCACTATTTGAAGTACCAAGCAATATCTTACTGTACCGTATAGGTGCACGTGTATGGCTATCACGTATTATGGTCACATGGGGGTTAGTTTCAGCGGCAATGATGTTCGCTCACGATGAAACTACCTTTATTGTCTTGCGTTTCTTATTAGGCGTGAGTGAAGCGGGCTTCTTTCCAGGGGTTATTCTGTATTTAACTTTCTGGTTCCCACAAAATATTCGTGCCCGTGTCACTGGCTATTTTTTATTTGGTGCACCATTAGCCTTTATTATTGGAGGACCATTATCCGGTTCATTACTCGCACTAGAAGGCTCATCATTCGCATTCGGTTTATATGGTTGGCAGTTAATGTTTGTTGTCGAGGGGTTACTCGCCTCTCTCGTCGGGATTTGGGTATTTTTCTACCTTGATGACCGTCCAGAAAAAGCAAAATGGCTGACAGCAGAAGAAAAAAGTGCGCTTTCCGCTAAATTAGCCACAGAAGAAAATGCCAAAGCAGGGCATAGTCCAAAAGGCGCTTTAAGTGCGCTATTAGATATGCGAGTTCTCTATTTATGCTTAATTTGGTTCACTGTTCAAGTATGTGGTTACGGTATTTATTTCTTCCTGCCAACCCAAATCGGGACGCTATTAGGCAGTAAAGTTGGAATATTAGTCGGCTTCGTGACGGCAATTCCACCTCTGTGTGCGGCTATCGCAGTTTACTATGTCCCGCGCATTTCTGAACGCCTAAAAGAGCGTCGTAAAGTGGCTGCGATTACCTTTATGTTAGGGGCTGCGGGGATTGCTGTATCCGGCTTGTTCGATAGCATTCCAGTCATTGCCATTATTGCACTGTGTGTGGCAGCAGCAGGTCACTTAGCGATGCAACCTCTGTACTGGAGCTTCCCATCGGCTTACTTAGGTGGAACCGCTGCGGCATCCGGTATTGCCTTAATTAACTCCGTGGGCAACTTAGGCGGTTTTGTGGCACCAAACTTAAGAGTCTGGGCAGAAACGACGTTTGAATCTGCGCGAGCTGGGTTGTACTTTATCGCGCTCGTTGCCTTTATTGGCGGTATTTTAATACTGACATTAAAACGATTAGGTATTGAAAAACGATTCGAAGATTAAATCTTTGTTCCCGGGCCACCATCGGTGGCTCGTTTTTACTTAATTAATGGCAACATTAGCTTTCATTTATTACACAAAGAGGTTTAATCAAATATTGCGGTGGTTCAGGATTGAACATACCCCTACCAAATGTCATGATAAAGTCAGCTTATTTCATGCAGGGAGCATTCAGATGAACATTGCAGTACAAAATAGCCAGTTAGTTTTGCCCCATGCAAACATTCTTGAAATTTTACAAACCAATAGCTGGTTTAATAACTTACCTGACTATTTGATTAGTATATTAATGGAATGCGCAACGCTACGTTTTTATAACGATGGCGAAATGGTTCACTACCAAGGCGACCCAGCTAGAGGGCTATACGCCGTCATTCAAGGCTCCGTTAAAGTGAGTTCCATCTCTACTGATGGGCGTGAATGTGTATTCCGCTATCTTTCCCCCGGGAACTGGTTTGGCGAAATTGCCATGTTAGATAAATCCGCCCGTACTCACGATGCAAAAGCGATTAGCCCAACAATTTTGTTGACGATTTCACCAAAAGACTTAGCTACAATCTTAGAGAAATACCCTGTTTTTTATCAATCATTGAATATCTTACTGTGTAAGGTCATTCGCAACGCTTTTACCATTATCAATGACAGCGCTTTATTGTCAGTTTCTGCTCGGTTAGCTAAACGGCTGCTTAGCTTAGCCGAAGGGTACGGAGAACCCCATGAGAAAGGCATCCAACTTAGCCTATACCTAACACAAGATGACCTAGCAACGATCATTAATACCACTCGACAAACCATCAATAAGCGCTTGGTTGCTTGGGAAAAATTAGGTTGGATCGATGCAAAATACGGGAAAATTATCTTAGTGAATCTCCCCGCATTAAAGCAAATCTCTGAAGATGATGAGGAATAACTAATCGTTATGATCGACGGTTGGACTATCCGCAAAAAAGTAACGATCCATGGTAAATTCGAAGTCATCACTAGTGGCATTAAACAACATTTTTTTAGTGTTTTCCAAGTGTTGCCACATTGCTTGCCTTGCCCCCTTTGCATCACGGCGTGCAAGTGCCTGTAAAATTTGGTCATGTTCATCACACCAACTTTCAATCGACCTATTATCAATGTGCTCATGAAGTTTTAACCAGTATGGGTTACGCAAGCGCTGGCTCCACATCTGCTCAACAATAATTACCATGGCGCTGTTATGAGTCGATGCTGCAATTTGCATATGGAATGCTAAATCCCACGTTGAATCACGAAAGCGGTCTTCTTTCCGTGCATTTTTTTGTATATCAACCAGTTTTAAAATATCTTCTTTAGTTGCTTGAGTCGCGGCAAACTCTGCAATATGGCTTTCAATCAATTGCCTTGCTTGTAGTAATTCAAATGGGCCACAACGACTAAACTCGAGCCCGCTGTCCGTATTAACCGAGTTGTTAGACCGGTTACTAATAACATGTATACCTGAGCCTTTGCGAACATCCACATAACCTTCGACTTCTAACATAATAATGGCTTCACGGATCACCGTACGGCTGACATTCATTTCGTCTGCAAGTAAGCGTTCTGCGGGGAGTTTTGTCCCTATTGGGTACGCATCATTTTCAATTCTATCTTTAACCAAAGCGGCAACTTGCTGATATAAGCGTGGTTCACTCTCTTGTGAGCTCATCATTTTCTCCTTTCGCAATACAACCCTGTGTAACCAGCATCTAAACGCTCTAAGTATAACGAAATTTACCATGTCTGGGTGAAATAGAAAATGTTAAGAAAAGAAATTACAGTTAAATTGGTATAACACCTTTAAAAGATATAAACCAAATAGTATAATGCCTGAAATTTAGTCAATAAAATGATTGATCACACCTTGATATGATTGGTTGATCCCATTACATCCGATTTCCAGCCCAGGGAACTAAACATGATAAAAGATATAATTAAAATACATGCCAATGACAATGTCGCTGTTACGCTAACTGATAGGCAAGTAGGAGAAACTATCACTATTGATAACCACTCCGTCACCCTAAAACAGGATGTCGCCCGCGGTCATAAAATCGCATTAGTGCCGATTGAAAAAGATCACAATATCTTAAAATACGGTTCCCCAATTGGTCATGCAACCACTGCAATTAGTGCTGGTGAGCATGTGCATACTCATAATATTGCAACAAATTTAAGTGCATTAAATGACTATGAATATGACCCAGAATGTAACCTAATTGCGGCAACTCTCCCTGACCCTGAAGTACAAATTTATCGCCGCAATAACGGTGACATTGCCGTCCGTAATGAAATTTGGGTGATCCCAACGGTTGGATGCGTCAATGCCCTTGCAAGAAAAATGATCGAACGCTTCAATAAACAGCACAATGAAGCGACTGATATTGACGGGGTCTATCTTTACAACCATACCTTAGGCTGCTCTCAATTAGGCGATGACCACTTAACCACCCGTACTATTTTGCAAGATATGGTAAAACACCCTAATGCAGGGGGCGTTCTGGTGATTGGGTTGGGATGTGAAAATAACCAAGTGGCTGAGTTTAAAGCAACATTAGGTGATTTCGATACTGATCGCGTTAAATTTATGGTATGTCAACAATTGGAAGATGAAATTGAAGCGGGCGTTGAACACCTTAATGAACTTTATCAATTAGTTAGACAAGATAAACGTGTGTCAGGCAAGCTTAGTGAAGTGAAATTTGGCCTTGAGTGTGGTGGATCTGATGGGTTATCAGGGATCACCGCCAACCCACTATTAGGCTGTTTTTCTGATTTCCTTGTCAGCCATAATGGAACGACTGTTTTAACCGAAGTGCCAGAAATGTTTGGTGCTGAGCAGATTTTAATGAACCATTGTCATGACCAACAAACCTTCGAAAAAACAGTAAATATGATCAATGACTTCAAACAATATTTTATTGCTCATGATCAACCTATCTATGAGAACCCCTCTCCGGGTAATAAAGCAGGCGGTATCTCTACGCTAGAAGAAAAATCCCTTGGTTGTACTCAAAAAGCGGGAACCAGCCAAGTAATGGATGTATTAAAATACGGCGAACGCCTAACAAAACCGGGCTTTAACCTATTAAGTGCTCCAGGTAACGATGCGATTGCAACCAGTGCATTAGGCGCCGCAGGCTGCCATATAGTGCTATTTACTACGGGTCGTGGAACTCCTTATGGTGGGTTTGTACCAACATTAAAAATTGCCACTAATAATGAACTGGCCGCCAAAAAACCCCATTGGATTGATTTTAATGCAGGTGCCTTATTAACCGGTAAATCCATGGATCAGTTATTGGCTGACTTTATTCAACATGTGGTTAAGGTCGTAAATGGAGAACAAACCAAAAATGAAGTGAATGACTTCCGCGAATTAGCCATTTTTAAAATGGGCGTCACACTTTAGAATAAACTGCCCCCTATTGTTTTCGCTATTAGGAAACAATAGGGGCGCTTCTAACCTATTCTATTGTCTTAATTTCATTTCCCTATAGATAATAATTAATTACCGCCTATTTTCTATTTTAGGATATGGGTATATAAACATTATATTTAAACTTTAATGAACAGTTTTATGATGGTATCTCTTTAAGGGGTATTATTTTAATAACAGTAATAATCACACTGCATTTCTTTGTGGTTATTTGTATAATAACCCCTTCCTTGACTATAATAAAAATCAAGAAATAGTATTTGTTATTTTTAATCAATTTATTATGTCAATTACACTACATTTAATTCTTTACTTTTGCCCATAATAGGCATTTTTACCATGCTTACGTAAATAATGTTTATCTAACAGTTCTTGCTGCATTGCCCCTACAGCAGGCTGTAATTGACGAGTAAATAAATTCATATAAGCGATTTCTTCTAAGACAACCGCATTATGCACCGCATTATCAGGGTTTGTCCCCCATGCAAATGGGCCGTGACTGTTAACTAATACTGCGGGAACATCTTTGGCTGTGATACCTTTTTCTTTAAATGTTTCAATGATGACATTACCCGTTTCCCTTTCGTAATCCCCAGCAATTTCATTTTCTGTCATTAAACGCGTGCACGGAATTTCACCATAGAAATAATCTGCATGTGTAGTGCCTAATGCACTTAATGGCTGCCCCGCTTGTGCCCAAATAGTGGCATGACGCGAATGAGTATGCACGATACCGCCAATTTCAGGGAATGCCTTGTAAAGTGCCAGATGGGTATCTGTATCAGAAGACGGTCGAAAATTACCTTCAACAACTTTTCCCGTTCCCAGTGAGACAACCACCATATCTTCTGCTTTCATGGTTTCATAATCCACACCGGATGGCTTAATTACCATTAACCCTGCTTGGCGATCAATGCCACTGACATTTCCCCAAGTAAAGGTCACTAGGTTATGTTTTGGTAATGCGAGGTTTGCTTCAAAGACTTGTTGCTTCAATTGTTCTAACATAATAATCCCCTAGCTATAAAATTTGCTTTAATATCAACAACAAAAATTTATTCTCTGGGTATATTTTGTGTGTTGATAACCTGTCTCTACCTATTAAGGTAAACAGATTTTGCTGATTTAAAAAGCGGTCACATTTACAAACTCGCAACAAACCACAGTCAATCGGTCATAATCGGTCACTATTGGTCACATTAAGTCAATATTTAGGCGTGGAAATATGACCGAGTTAGCCCATTTTTTTTTGTTTCTTATGAGTAACACAGAAAGATACTGCAAATAATGCGCCGTACATCACAACTAAAATGTAACGATTACATATTGCTTTCAAATATAGCTATACAAGATCACTTTAAACGGCTTTGTTTTTTTCAAGAATGGAATACTTGAATCTAATCACGACAAAAAAAAAGCAACACAGGCAGAATAAATATCGTGGAAAAAATAGGAGTTAAACATGTTACAAGCCGAACGCCATAAATTAATTTGTTCTCATGTTTCACAAAATGGTTCGGCGTTAGTGCGTGAATTAGCTCAGTTATGTCTTGTTTCCCAAGAAACAATCCGGCGTGATTTAACAGTACTAGAGCGAGAAAACCGAATTATTCGTAGCTTCGGCGGTGCCGTTGCCATTGACCAAGAAGAAATGCCAATGGTCAATGTAATACCTTCTTCGGTCAAACTCAGTCAAATGGTCGATGGTGCAGAATCCTTTCGCAAAAGAACCGAAGAACACCCTGATGCGAAAATGAAAATTTCTAAGGCTGCACTGAAGTTTATCCAACCCGGCGACTGTATTATGCTAGATAACAGCAGTACTTGCTGGTTTTTAGCACGGCAAATACCTGATATCGATATTACTGTTGTCACTAATTCGGTCAAAATTATCCAAGCACTGGCTTGCCGTGATCGTGTACGAGTGATTGGGATTGGTGGTGAATACTCAGAACGTCATGATGATTTTCATGGCCCTATTGCAGAAAGTATTATTCGTAGCTTTCAGATAAAAACCTTATTTTTATCATGCCAAGGTTTTAATATTGAAAATGGTATTCGTGATGGTAGCGAAATAAATTCAAAGCTGAAAAATATTATGTTGCAAGTTTCAGAGAATAAAGTTTTGCTCGCCGACAACAGTAAACTCGGAAAATATGCTTTTAGCCAAGTTTGTACCTTTGAGGATATTAACGTACTCATTACTAACAAGCTTAATGATACTAATTTTCAAAAACAATTCCCGAATTTAAATATTATCGAGTGTGATAAGTAATTTATTAAAATATAAAAAGTCCGTAACCGTGATGTAAGTAAAATAATAATCATTCATTTATTTTCTGTATTAAAAAGTGCAGGGATATTATGTACCCATAATTCCTTAGCGCTTAATTATAGGCATACCTAAATGAGATAATAACATTGACCCTATGTTGATGAGAGATCTCTATTTAGTATCCATCTACACTAAGGAATACAACTATGAACATGAAAAAATTAGTTTTACCTTGTTTAATGAGCGTTGCACTGTTTTCCAATGTCGCAATGGCCGAATCACAAAAAGCACAAAAGCCATTCACGATGGGCGTAGTCGTTAAAGTCGGTGGTATTCCTTGGTTTAACGTTATGGAACAAGGGATCACCGAAGAAGGTAAAAAACTGGGCGTTAACGCATTCCAAGTTGGCCCTACAACGGCTGATCCAGCAGAACAAGTTCGTGCCATCGAAGATTTAATCGCCAAAAAAGTGGATGTCATTGGTGTCGTTCCTAACGATGCAAAAGTACTTGAGCCTGTATTAAAACGCGCTCAAGAAGCTGGTATTAAAGTCATTACTCACGAATCTCCAAATCAAACCAACGCAGACTGGGACTTTGAATTACTTGATACCCAAAGCATGGGAGCTAACCATATGAAAGATATGGCAGCTTGTATGGGTGAAGAAGGTAAATACGCCATGTTCGTCGGCAGTTTAACGGTCCCTCTTGTTAATGAGTGGGCGGATGCTGCCATTGCTTATCAAAAAGCCAATTACCCAAAAATGCAAATGGTAGATGACCGTTTTGGTGTTGCAGAATCCGTTGATGATTCAATGCGTACCGCTAATGACCTGTTATCTAAGCACAAAGACTTAAAAGGCATTATGTCATTTGGCTCGCAAGGCCCTATCGGTGCAGGTCGTGCTATTGATAAGCGCCGCAAAAATGATACCACCTGTGTATTCGGCACCTTTACCCCAGGCCAAGGCATTAAGTTACTAGAAAAAGGCGCTATTGATGGTGGCTACATTTCTAATCCTAAAGTTGCAGGACAAGTCTTCGTTCAAGTTGCGACTGCAATGATGAACGGTGAAGAAATTAAAGATGGCGTTTCAATCGGTGATATGGGTGA
The DNA here is from genome assembly GCF_049545585.1 of Providencia sp. NPDC089933. Taxonomy (NCBI): domain Bacteria; kingdom Pseudomonadati; phylum Pseudomonadota; class Gammaproteobacteria; order Enterobacterales; family Morganellaceae; genus Providencia; species Providencia sp. NPDC089933. The sequence goes on along the minus strand of NZ_JBMWDT010000007.1, from coordinate 126,974 downwards.
AATTAAAGTCAGTGGCAATACCATTTTAAGTGATAACCCTGTCAATCTGAATATCGAAAACACCAAAAAATTGGTTGAAGTCGGCCTGTAATTCTTCACTAGCAAAATAACATTTAAAACAAAAATACAATATTAATTAGCATTTTGAATTTACTGTTTTGTATAGCGCGAGTTGTAGCCAACAACGCAACAGCTTGCGCTATGACAAACAAGCCAACACCAATTTATTTGCAGTAGGAATTATACCTATGACAACCACCTCAAAAGCTGACAAATCCGACCCACTCATCACCTTACGAGACCTTTCCAAAAGCTTTGGGGGTCATCGTGCATTACGCAATATTGATTTGACGCTAAACAAAGGTGAGGTGCACTGTTTAGCAGGCACCAATGGGTGTGGAAAAAGTACCCTGATCAAAACTATCAGCGGTGTGTACGCTCCTGATAATGGCAGTAAAATCGAGATTGATGGCAAAAATTACCACCGGTTAACACCCGATAAAGCTCGTGAATTAGGCGTACAGGTTATCTATCAAGACTTATCGCTATTCCCTAACTTAACGGTGGCTGAAAATATCGCTTTTGAGCTGAACCTCAAAGGGTATTTTGGTTGGTTCCAAAAAAAGAAATTGCGCGAAAAAGCGTTAGAAATACTCAATGAACTCGCTTTTTCCATTAACCCAGATACGCCAGTTCAATTTTTACCCATTGCTCAGCGCCAACAAGTCGCTATCTGCCGTGCCTTAGTCGCGGATGCTCGCCTAGTAATTATGGATGAGCCAACGGCGTCCCTCACTCGAACCGAAGTAAATCAATTACTATCGACAGTGAACTACTTAAAAAACAAAGGGATCACCGTCGTTTTTGTCAGTCATCGACTTGAAGAAGTCAAGGAAATATCTGACCGCATTACGGTGATCCGTGATGGGCAAAAAATTGGCACATGGCCTGCTGAAGGCTTAACCACCCGCAAAATTACCGAACTCATGACCGGTTTAGACATCGTTCATGAACGCAAACCCCCAAACAATGCGGAAGATAGACGTACGGTTCTAGAAGTTAAAAACTTCAGCCGCTCAGGCCAATATCAAGATATTTCGTTGAGTTTAAAACGCGGTGAGGTATTAGGTTTATGTGGTTTGCTCGGTTCCGGCCGTACTGAGCTAGCGCTCTCTTTATTTGGTATTACTCACCCCGATAATGGTGAGTTACGTATTGAAGGTAAACCCGTTAAGCTGAAGAACAATACCGAAGCGATTAAACACGGTATTGGCTATGTATCCGAAGACCGCCTAACGTTAGGTGCGATATTACAGCAATCTATCGCCGATAATATGGTCATTTCCATTCTTGACCGTTTAAAAACCCCATTGCATTTGATTGATGAAAAACAATGTCAAGACATTGTCCAAGAGTGGATTGCTGACTTAGATATTAAAGTAACTGACCCCAATAACCCCCTTTCCACGCTATCTGGCGGTAACCAACAAAAAGTGGTTCTTGCTAAATGGATTTTAACTCGCCCAAAAGTATTGATTTTAGACTCCCCAACTGTGGGTGTCGATATTGGTGCAAAAGACAGTATTTATAAATTAATTCACCGTTTATCTGGTGTGGGGATTTCAATTCTTCTAATTACCGATGAAGCCTCCGAAGCTTATTATAACTGCGACAGAATTTTACATATGAAACAAGGAACTATCGTCAAAGAAATCATGACAGATTCCATCAATGAGCAACAGTTGGAGGAAATCATCAATGGCTAATTGGCAAAAACTTCGACCACAATCAGTTGAAGGTTGGTTAATTTGGGTCATTATCATTATGGTGGTTTTCTTTACTGCTATGAGCCCACAATTTCTGACTATTCAAAACTTACTCGACCTAAGTGAAAGCTATGCAGTCACAGGTGTCTTTGCTTTAGGGTTATTTGTCGTCTTAGTCACTGGTGGGATAGATATTTCTTTTGCGGCCGTAGCTTCCGTCGTTCAATACGTCATAGCAACATGGTTATTACAAGGAATTATTGCTAGCCCAGCCCTGAGTATCACATTGGCAATAATCATTGGTATCGCTTTTGGTTTAATCAATGCAATATTAATTTACTCCCTCAATGTGGTTTCCATCATTATCACCATCAGTATGCAATCATTGTTATTTGGCATGCTGATGTGGTTAACAAATGGTCATAGTATTTATGATTTACCCGATTGGTGGGTAGACCCTGTGACTATCTTGCCGTTCGAAGTCGATGGGGAATACTACCAAGTTGGCCTGCCTCTTTTAGTGATGCTTGGTATTGCCTTCCTGACTTGGATTTTAATGAATAAAACCCATATTGGCCGCCAGTTATATGCGGTTGGGGGCAGCCAAGAGTCTGCGACTCGTATTGGTATTCGAGTTTCCGTCATTTATTTGTTCGCTTATGGCTATCTAGGTGCTATGGCAGCCATTGGTGGCATGTTGCAAACTTACCGAATGAGTGAAGTGGTACCCAGTGCCCTCGTAGGAGGAGAACTCGATGTACTTGCTGCGGCGGTGTTAGGAGGGGCAAGTTTGTCGGGGGGACGCGGTACGGTGATCGGTACGCTCATGGGGGTTTTCCTGATCGGTATCTTAAAGAATGGCCTCAACTTAATTGGCGTCTCTAACTATTTCGTCAATATCGTCATCGGCATGGTTATCCTCATTGCGATTTGTATTACTCACTACAAAAAACGCAAAGAGACGGACGTAGGTTTTGTTTAACAGGAATATCACCATGAAAAAACACGCTTTTTTTAAAATTGATGGCTCTGTTATCGGACTGCTTTCAATCTTCTTATTGGCGATAGCTGCATTCAGCATCGCTATGCCGGGGCATTTTTTTACGCAAAATACTTTTTTAAGTATTACCTTCCAATTACCTGAGCTAGGTTTACTCACTTTTGCCATGTTTGTCCCGATGTTAAGCGGTGGTTTAAACCTTGCGATTATCAGCACCGCTAACTTAACGGGCTTATTTATGGCGTGGGTCTTTATTAATTACCTACCCGTGGAGGCAGGAACTGGTACGCAATTAATGTGGTTATTATTGGCATTAGTCGGTGCAACGGTCATCGCGGTAATTATTGGCACACTGACAGGGCTAATGATTTCCCATATCGGTGCCCACCCAATTCTAGTCACACTTGGTACGATGACCATTATCAGTGGTATTGGGGTTTACCTTACTAAAGGTGCCGCACTCAGCGGTATGCCACCGATTGTACGTGCTATTGGTGCTGACACTGTATTTGGTGTCCCTATTGCTATGATTATCTTTATTGTCACCGCTATCTTGTTAGCCCTATTTTTAGGTTGTACACGCTTAGGGAAAAACATTTACATGAGTGGCAGTAATATCAATGCCACATGGTTCAGCGGTATTCGTACAGACCGCGTAATGATCGCCATCTATACCATTTCTAGCCTTCTGTGCGTACTTGCAGGCCTCATTATGATGGCACGCTTTAACTCTGCACGTATGGGCTATGGTGACTCTTATTTATTACTCACCATCCTTGCCATTGTATTAGGTGGGACTAACCCATTTGGCGGAGTTGGGAAAGTTAGCCGTGTATTCTGCGCTTTATTAGTTTTACAAGTCATCGCAACGGGTTTAAGCCTACTGGGAGTCAGCCTGCACTTTAACCTTGCGGTTTGGGGGATCACCCTAATTTTGGCACTGGCGTTCAAATTCTTCAAAGAAAGATGGAGTGCTAAACGAGCCATGACCCGCAACCAGCGCCTTAATAAAACATCACCACAAAGTTAAATTTTTCAGGGAGAACACCATGCGCAAGCATCCAATTGGAATTTATGAAAAAGCATTACCTAAAGATAGCAGTTGGTTAGAGAAGTTAGCGTTAGCTAAAGCCGCTGGATTTGATTTTGTTGAAATGTCAGTGGATGAAACCGACGAACGCCTTGCACGCTTGGACTGGAACCAAGCTGAGCGCCTAGACATTGTCAAAGCCATCCAGCAAACTGGCGTGCGTATTCCAACAATGTGTTTATCTGGTCACCGCCGTTTCCCTTTCGGTAGCCACGATGAAGCAACTCGCATGATGGCTTATTCCTTGATGGAAAAAGCCATCAAATTAGCGCAAGACCTTGGGATCCGGACTATCCAACTTGCAGGTTACGATGTCTATTATGAAGAGCAAGATGCACAGACCATTGCCCATTTTGAAAAAGGGATGCAATGGGTCAGTGAAGTTGCCGCAGCGGCTCAGGTAATGTGTGCCGTAGAGATCATGGATACGCCATTTATGAATTCCATCACTAAGTGGCAAGCCCTATCTGACAAAATTCGCTCTCCATGGTTTTCTGTTTACCCTGACGTGGGTAACTTGACCGCATGGGGGAATAATGTCGAACAGGAATTCACACAAGGTATTGAGCACGTCACGGCTATTCACTTAAAAGATACCTACGCGGTAACAGAAACCTGCCAAGGCCAATTCCGTGATGTCCCTTTTGGGGAAGGCTGTGTCGATTTTGTGAATTTATTCAAACTATTAAAGCGTTTAAATTATCGCGGTACCTTTTTGATTGAAATGTGGACAGAAAAAGCAGAAGAACCATTGATTGAAATCATTAAGGCTCGCCATTGGATAAAAGATAAAATGCAACAAGCTGGTTGGTACAACGCTTAAAGGAGCCCACAATGAATGCATTTTTTATGGGTGTCGACCTTGGTGGTACTGTTATTAAAGCGGGAGTCTACACACCTGAAGGCCAAGAAATTGTTGTTGCAGAGCACCCTTTCCCCACTGAGAGCCCTGAAGCAGGGTTTAGTGAACGAAATATGGATGTGCTATGGGAAGCAGCCTGTAGCGTGATCCGCGAAGCGATTAAAAATAGCCGCTTGAATGCTTCACAAATTTCGGGCGTTAGCTTTTCTTCGCACGGTAAGGGCCTCTATTTACTCGATAAACACGGCAAACCCGTTAGAAATGGGATTGTATCTTCGGATTCCCGCGCTCAGGCCATTGTTGATGAATGGCATAAAAATGGCACGGCAGACAAAGCCTATCCGCTGAGTTTACAGCAGCTCTGGGCTTCTCACCCCGTCGCATTACTACGCTGGTTAAAAGAAAACGAACCCGATAACTACCGGAGTACAGGTCATGTTTTAATGGTACATGACTATATTCGCTATCGCCTTACTGACCAAATTGCCTGTGAAGAAACTAATATTTCAGGTAGCCAATTATTTAACCAAACTAAATCAAGTTACGACCCTAGCTTATGCAAACTATTTGGTATTGACGAGGTCAATGACAAATTAGCACCAGTGATCAATTCAGCCCAACTTGCGGGGACTGTAACGCATAAAGCAGCAGCAGAATGTGGCCTGACAGAAGGGACGCCTGTCTTTGGTGGTTTCTTCGATGTTGTCGGTGCAGCCTTGGCTTCGGGCGTCAATCAAAAAGATAAACTGAGTGCAGTTGCTGGGACATGGACAATCTCCACCCGTGTTTTTGATGAAATTATCCCATCAGATTACCCGTATGTTTGGAGCAAATACTGTATTCCAGGTACTTATTTTGTCCATGAAGGAAGCCCAACGTCAGCCAGTAACCTCGCGTGGTTTACGCGCCATTTCTTCAATCAACGCTTACAGGACTATGAGGTACTTAACCATTGCGTAGCCGAAGGGGCAACAAGGCAAAATGATATCCTATTTTTCCCTTGGCTATATGGCTCTAATTACCATAGTAACCTGCATGGCGGCCTATTAGGTTTAAGTTCTCACCATACAGATGCAGATATTGTTTACGCGATTTACCAAGGTATTGTGTTCTCTCACTTGCTGCATCAAGACCGCATTGTTGGGCTCGATAATACCACTGAGTCCATTCGCTTTACGGGTGGCCCAACCCACTCCCCATTGTGGATGCAAATGTTCTGTGATGCGAGTAATTTACCGTTAGATGTCGTCAACATACAACAGTCTGGCTGCCAAGCGGCGGCGCTGTGTGCTGCCGTTGGAACAAGTTATTATTCCGGCTTCGATGTCGCCATTTCAGCCAGTACAGCGAAAATGACAACTTACCAACCCAATGCCGTTGGGCATCAGCAATTACGCGATAAATTTGCTCGTTTTAAATCCGTGGCGGATGCACTGAGCCGCTAATTAAGGTTTTATATCGATAAAAAGGCAGTGCTGACATTAGGCCCTGCCTTTTTTGTTTAGTTAATCCGCAATAATTTTTGTATTAACGGTTACAGGGGAAAGTACTGTGCCCTGCGGTAAGCTATTGTATTTTACTTGCGATATTCAGCTAACCTGCTGTTTTAACCACTGAATAAAAATATCCGCTTTTGGGTGCCGCTTATCATTAAGCATCGCAAAGTAATACCGCTGTTGGCAGGTTAATGGCGTATCGCCAAAAGGCATCACGAGCTCACGGCTTTTAATCCGCTTTTCCACCAACTGCTTGCGCCCCATTGCTACACCTGCGTGGTTCATTGCGGCTACAATAGCTAAGTCTGAACGGTCAAAACACAGGTTTCGGCGGTGGGGAAACAAGGGTAGCTGATAGTATTCGCTCCATGCTTTCCACTCATCATAGTCGGAATTGCTGCTCCATGCTTGCCGGTCATGCAGTAACGTACAGTTTTTTAGTTGATGAATATTATTCAGCAAATCATATTGCTGGGCATATTTCGGACTACACACTGGAACCATCGACTCTGACATCAGGTCTTCACAATAGAGATTAGACCTTGTCATATCATCATAATAAATTGCCACATCAATACCATAGCCGCGAAAATTAACATCATCGTTCCCTGTTAATAAATTTAATTGAATCGATGGGTATTGATTAGCAAAATCTGCAATTTTCGGGATCAACCAGCACTGGGCAATCGATGGGCGTGAGTAAACTGTTAATTCCCCAGAAATTTCTTGGTTTTTGATATCAATAATTTCTTGGTTAATATCATCCAGATTTTTACGTAACGCCCAATAAATACGCTCACCATCGGAAGTTAACTCAATACGCCGATGAAAACGCTCAAATAATTTAAAACCCAGTTCTCCCTCTAAGGTATTAATACGATGACTTACCGCACTGGGTGTGAGGGCAAGCTCCTGCGCCGCTAGGGCAAAAGAGCTATGTCGCGCCGCAGCTTCAAAGGTATGTAGGCGGGATAATTGATAGCTCGATAACCGCTTATTCCATTGAATAAAACCGGATTGTTCAAATTGATTCAAATTCGATGACACCAACCTCTTCCCCCCTTATTTGAGAAATGACCCAGCTCGTCGCTATCAACAATATAGCGCCTTTAAGGTGAATTTATATGATGCAAATCCTAATATTGGTATTTTATATGACCCATATCACGCACTTGAGTTAATTGAATTCATCTAAAGCTTAGGTTTCATCGTTTGTCACCCTTGCATATTTATTATCCAATAGAAGTACAACAACAAAATGATTAGGGGTAGGATATGGACTCTACAATGTGGATGCTCGGTACTCTGGTTATTAGTATCTTGCTGATCATAGTCTCAATTATTAAATTTAAGTTTCACCCTTTTTTAGCCCTGTTACTCGCCAGCTTTTTTGTCGGTATTGCAATGAAAATGAACCCGTTAGAGATGGTGAATGCTATCGAAAATGGGATTGGCGGTACACTCGGTTTTTTAGCCGCTATTATTGGACTAGGCACCATACTAGGGAAAATGATGGAGATTTCAGGTGCAGCAGAGCGCATCGGGATCACCCTACAGAAAAGCCGTTGGTTAACTCCAGACGTCACCATGGTACTAATTGGTTTAATCTGTGGTATCACTCTATTTGTTGAGGTGGGGGTTGTTTTGTTGATCCCACTGGCATTTTCCATCGCCAAAAAAACCAATACCTCTTTATTAAAACTGGCTATCCCGCTATGTACTGCGCTGATGGCCGTACACTGTATCGTTCCGCCACACCCTGCTGCACTATTTGTCACTAATGAACTTGGGGCAGATATTGGCACTGTGATTGTTGCGGGCTTAGCCGTTGGTTTAGTCGCCTCACTGGTCGGCGGGCCATTATTCCTAAAGTTCTTAGGTGAGCGCTTACCTTTTAAAACGGTACCAGAAGCCTTTTCTGACTTAGAAGTCCGTGAAGAAAAAGATTTACCCTCGCTAGGTGCCACTTTATTTACCGTTTTACTGCCAATTATTCTCATGTTGATCAAAACCGCAGCAGATTTGAACATGAGCAAAGACAATCAATTATTTACCCTTTTACAGTTTATTGGTAACCCAATCACTGCCATGTTTATTGCCGCATTTGTCGCTTATTACGTACTGGGCATTCGCCGTAATATGGGCATGAGCGTGCTACTCAGTAAAACGGAAGAAAGCTTTAGTTCCATCGCCAATATTTTATTAATCATTGGTGCGGGAGGGGCGTTTAATGGCATCTTAAAAGGAAGTGGGTTAAGCGATTCCCTTGCGCTGGTTCTTTCAGGCATTGATATGCACCCAATCCTATTGGCTTGGTTAGTAGCTATCATTCTACATGCTGCGGTAGGCTCTGCGACCGTTGCCATGATGGGCGCCACTGCAATTGTTGCCCCATTAATGCCAATGTACCCGCATATCAGCCCTGAGATCATGACATTAGCCATCGGCTCAGGCGCAATTGGCTGTACCATCGTGACGGACTCCTTGTTCTGGCTGGTCAAACAATATTGTAATGCCACCTTAGCTGAAACATTTCGTTTTTACAGTGTCGCCACACTTATCGCATCCCTCGTTGCGCTGGCAGGCACCTTTGCACTTTCATTTGTGATTTAAAAGAGAGTAATTATGACTCAGATAAATATTGATAAGTTAATTGCTGACACCCCTTTAGTTCAGGACTTAATCGATTTAAAGCAAGTTACTTGGTTTAACCCAAACTCAACCACCACACAAGCGGGTTTACCCTATGTGGGGTTGACCCTCGAGGATGTGCAAGACGCCGAGGCACGTTTAACACGTTTCGCCCCATATTTAATGAAAGCGTTTCCTGAAACGCAAACCACACAAGGGATCATAGAATCCGACGTGGTTGCTATTCCCAATATGCAAAGTGCTCTTGAAACACGTTATGAAACGCCAATTACTGGGGAAATGTTACTTAAAAAAGATAGCCACCTACCTATTTCGGGCTCAATAAAAGCGCGAGGCGGTATCTATGAAGTTTTGACCCATGCGGAAAAGCTCGCTTTAGAAGCCGGTTTATTATCAATTGATGATAATTATGAAATTCTATCCTCAGATAAGTTTCGACAATTCTTTAGCCAATATAGTATCGCCGTTGGCTCAACCGGCAATTTAGGCATGTCTATTGGCATTATGAGTGCAAAATTAGGCTTTAGTGTCAGTGTACATATGTCGGCGGATGCACGTCAGTGGAAAAAAGATAAGTTACGTTCTCACGGCGTAAATGTTGTTGAATATCAACAGGATTATAGCATTGCGGTCGAACAAGGCCGCAAAGAAGCTGAAAAAGACCCGCGCTGCTTCTTTATTGATGACGAAAACTCAACCACACTATTTTTAGGCTATGCGGTTGCAGGTTTACGTTTGAAAAAACAATTTGTAGAGCAAGGCATTATTGTTGATAACCAACACCCGCTGTTTGTTTATCTGCCTTGTGGTGTCGGCGGAGGCCCGGGTGGCGTTGCCTTTGGCTTGAAGTTAGCCTTTGGTGATGCGGTACATTGCTTATTTGCCGAACCCACACATTCACCTTGCATGTTGCTTGGCGTGCATACAGGGCTCCATGATGCCATTTCAGTACAAGAAATCGGCATTGATAACATCACGGCTGCTGATGGCCTTGCAGTGGGCCGCGCGTCAGGGTTTGTGGGGCGTGCAATGGAACGTTTAATTGATGGTTATTACACGATTGATGATACCGAGATGTACAACCTATTAAGCTTACTTAATCAAACGGAGTCGATTAAGCTCGAGCCTTCCGCACTAGCAGGTATGACCGGCAGTGTTCATGTCACCCAAAACACAGACTATTTACAGTCTAAGTCACTGACACCAGAAGTCATGGCCAATACCACCCACCTTGTCTGGGCGACCGGTGGCGGTATGGTACCGCAAGATGAGATGGATAAATATTTATCGCAAGCCAAACTAAGCTAGTGATACATAGGATTAAAGCCATCTTCTTTTTTTATCAGAAGATGGCTTTAAAATTACTGCCCCGGTAATGGCACTAAATCACTTTCAATATAACGTCGTACCAATGTTGCTAACGCAACCAGTGAATCAATATGCGTTCTTTCCCAACCATGGGAGCTATCTAAGGCAAAACATGCTAATGCAGCCCGAATATCCCACCCAGCATCAATAGCTGCCGCACTATCAGAACGGTAATGTTTAAATGTATCGCGCACATGAGGGATGTTATATTGCTGGCATAATTGCAGTAAGTGGCGCGTAATCGCTAAATCAAATGGCCCCGTTCTATCACGAAATGCCAATGTTAATGCGTCATCACGTGTTGTTTGATCAGGCGCTGAAACAGAATTATCAATCGCTAATAATTCCTGAACTTGCTCACCAAAGCCATGAGTCCCTCCAATCCCGACCTCTTCAGAAATCGTGAACATCAATTGGCAAGAAACAGCCGGTAGCACACCATCGTCCACTAGCGATTTTAATGCCGCTAACATCACCGCACAGCCTGCTTTGTCATCTAAATGACGAGAAACAATAAACCCATTGTCAATAAATTCAGGTTGGGCATCAACTGCCACCATATCCCCCACATTCAGACCATGAGATTGTAGATCTTCCGCACTATAACATGGGGCATCAAGGCGAATTTCTAAGTTATCCCAATCAGCCACTTGAGTATCCACTTCGGTATTAAAGCGGTGACCTGATGCTTTTAACGGTAGAATGGTGCCGCGATACTGGTGATTATCACCATACACGGTGACTCGAGCGCCTTCAGCAAAGCGCGCAGCCCAAGTGCCCGTATTACGTAACGCTAACCGCCCGTTAGGTTTGAGCTGAGTAACCATTGCCCCTAAGGTATCCAAATGGGCTGCAAGTGCCCGTTTGGGTTCATCATTACCGAATGTAATATATAACACTCCACGGCGCGTATACTGCGGTGTAAAACCCAACTCAGTCAACCATTGGTGCGTTTGTGCGACCGCTTTCTCAGTCATACCCACCGGGCTAGGTGTACATAAAAGTGTCTTTAATACTGAGGTTAGATATGCTTTATCTATCATTATGTTACCTATCTTCACTTAAAAAACGTTCTTGCAGTGTGGCTTGTAGAGCCAACATTGCCTGCTCGGCATAATTCATGTGCTCTTCCATCACCGCCTGTACCTTAGCGGCATCTTTACGGCGTAATGCCTCTATTAATTGATACTGATATTCAATGCCTTGGCATCTATCTACTGGTTCGGGTTTCAGGTAAATGTCTTTACAAACCGCTAAATCTTTAAGTAAACGCTGTAAAAAATGGCAGATAAACACTAAGAGAACATTATCTGAGTAACTGGCAACGACGGCATGGAAATCCAACTCTGCCATTCGCTGTTGCCAGCGTTCCTCCTCATTAGCAGGCTCATGGTCGTAAATCGCAATGGTGTCATACAGTTTTTGAATTCCCGCATTATCGATATTATCAATGGCACTCACTGCAACAACTGGCTCTAATAATTTACGCAATGTATAGATATCTTTAATGGAAATATCTCGCGTGAATAAATAGTTTGATAACAAGCTCATCGCACGGGATTCGGTCATTGAATCAATAAACGCCCCCCCGCCTGGGCCCGTTTTGGTTTTAATTAACCCCTGCACTTCCAATGATTTTAAGGCTTCTCTTACCGTGCTTTTACTCGCGCTATAACGCTCAATTAGCTCTTTTTCTTGGGGTAAGCGGTCACCCGGTATCAGGTTATCCGCCATAATCGTTTCTTTTATCGCATTAACAATTTCATCAGTACGTTTAATGCGAACTGGCTCGATAGCCGCTGTCTTATCCGTGCTCATATTAGGACCCCAACTGATTTTAAATATATTTCTAAGCTTCAACGCGAATACGCGGCGCACTCGCCAGTAAGTTACGAGTGTAGTCGTGTTCTGGTGCCGCAAATAAGTCACAAGTATCACGACATTCTAGCAAATCCCCTAAATAGAGTACGGCCACCCTATCTGCTATAGACTCTACCACCGCCAGATCATGACTAATAAATAAGTAAGACAGTGAAAACTGTTGCTTTAGTTCTTCGAGTAACAACAAAACTTGGGCTTGTACTGACACATCCAATGCGCTCACAGGCTCATCAAGAACTAAGATTCGCGCATCTGCGGCAAGCGCTCGCGCAATCGCTAAGCGCTGAGCTTGCCCCCCTGAAAACTCGTGAGGGTAACAGGCTAATGCATCCATTGGCATATGGACAGCCTCAAGCAATTCAGCCAACCGCCCCTGTCTTTGTGTTTGATTCATATGCTTTAAATATTTTAAAGGCACCGACAATGTTTCACCGATGGTTTTGCGTGGATTTAAAGAAGCAACAGGGTCTTGGAATACATATTGAATAGCTTGACCGAAAGTACGAGCCCCCTGTTTTTGCCACTGAGCACGAGTTTGCCCGAGTACCGTAATGTCGCCTGAGGTTTCTTTCTCTAACCCAACTAGAATACGGGCTAAAGTGCTTTTCCCTGAGCCGCTTTCCCCTACGACGGCTAACGTTTCCCCTTCGTACAATGACAATGAAATATTTTTCAGCGCCTGAACTTCTCTCCCTCGGGGATGAAATAAGCTGCGAGGGTGACCAAAGGTTTTCACCAGTTGATTAACGTCAATAACCTTGTTCATTAGGCCTCCTGTGCGGAATTATTTCCATAAAGCTGCTCAACCTGAGTCAAAAACGCTCTGCCCTCTCCCAATTTTGGAACACTGGCTATCAGCCGCTGTGTATAAGGGTGCTGAGGTTGCTGTAACACGTCTTGTGTATTACCGGTTTCTACGATAACGCCCTGCTGCATAACGGCCACTCGGTCACAAATTTGGTTAATCACCGCAAAATCATGAGTAATAAATAACAATGCTACCCCTCGTTCACGACGTAGTTGATCGAGCAATTCTAAAATTCGCGCTTGTACGGTGACATCTAGTGCGGTTGTCGGTTCATCGGCAATAATCAAAACAGGGTCATTCGCTAATGCCATCGCAATACCAACTCGTTGGCGTTGCCCACCGGATAACTCATGAGGATAAGCATCAAAACGCTCCGCTGCATCCGGTATACCGACGCTATCAAGTAGTTCAATCGCTTTCATTTTGGCATCATAACTCGATAACGCTTGGTGAGCCGTGATCGCTTCACGAAGCTGTACACCCACGGTAAATTGGGGGTGTAACGTAGTCAGAGGATCTTGGAAAATATATGACACCTTAGCACCACGGCGTCTTTGCATAACGGATAAAGGTAAAGACAACATTTCTTCATGCTCAACATAGATGCCACCTGCGGTGATCACCGCGGGCGGCGAAGCCAAAAGCCCCATAACAGATAATGCAGTTACACTTTTCCCTGAACCACTTTCACCAATTAACCCCAAACATTCCCCCGCACCAACATTAAAGCTAATACCTTTAACGGTAGGCCGTAATTGCCCCCCCTGACGAAAGGCGACAGAAAGGTCTTTAACTTCCAATATCGCCTGTTTTCCCTCGGTTTTGGCAGGAATATTTATACGGTCTGTTTGTGTCATCGGTTGTGAACGATGTAAGGCACCTGATTTTAGGCGAGGGTCAAGGATGTCACGTACCCCATCCCCCAGTAAGTTAAAGCTAATCACAATCAGGAAAATCATAATTCCAGGAACCAGAGCAACATGTGGTGCAACAAACATCTGAGCACGCCCTTGACCTAGCATCGACCCTAAATCGGCATTCGGCGGCTGGGTTCCTAATCCTAAAAATGACAAGCCAGCGGTTTCTAAAATCATCCACCCGATGGTCGTCGACATTGTGACAACAATGATTGGCAATACATTCGGTAAAACCTCGGTCAGTAAGACCTGTAAATGGTTTTTACCTGACAACCTTGCGGCCTGAATAAAGTCTCTATCTCGCAGCCCAACCGTTAACCCACGGATATTTCTCGCAAAAAAAGGAATATTCACTAATGCGATAGCATATAGCGCATTTAATAAACCGGGGCCAAGTACAGCTACAATCGCTAACGCTAATAGGATATATGGAAATGCCATCAACATATCAATACAGCGCATCAATAAGGTATCAGTTCGGTGGCCCACATAGCCGGCGATTAAACCAATTAGGGTTCCAAGTATTGCAGCGATTAATGTCGCTGAAATACCCACCATCAGCGAAACACGAGTTCCCCACAATAATCGAGACAAGATATCCCGCCCTAAATGGTCAGTGCCTAATATATGCCCCGGTGAAAAAGCTGGGAGCAAGCGGTTCACTAAGTCCGTTTCATCTGGATTAGCCAAAGGCAACCAAGGCGCAAGCAAGGCAAGTAGCATAATAACGGTTAAAATAAACAGCCCTAGTGTCGCAAGGCGATTAGCGAGCAATAAAGAACCTATTGATTGACGATGACGATGTTGAATAACTGGGGCGGTATTATGACTCATGATTTCAACCTCGGATCTAACATTGCTTGCACCACATCAGCCAGCAAATTGATAAACACATAGGACGCAGCAGCAATTAACACGCCCCCTTGCACTAAAAATAAATCACGGGTAGCTACCGCTTTGACCAACATTGCCCCTAAGCCCGGCCATTGAAAAACCGTTTCAATATAAACCGCACCACCAAACACAAACCCTGCCTGAATACCAATAACAGGGATCACCGATACCAATGCCATACGAAATGCATGGCGGAAAATGACTTTGCGTTCACTCAACCCTTTTGCGCGTGCAGTACGAATAAAATCAAGGCGTAGAACCTCTAACATTGCTGTTCGCGTCAAACGCGCTATCACGCCTGTCGCAACTAGCGAAAGGGTTATTGCGGGTAAAACAAGGTGATGCAATAAGTCGCGAAAGCCGCCCCCCTGCCAAATATCATACATTCCTGATGCGGGGAACCATTGTAGCTGTACCGAAAAAAGCATGATCATCAACAACCCAATCCAAAAGGATGGCATTGAAATACCAAGTAAAACTGCCAATGTGATCGTCCTATCACTCCAACTAAATTGACGGATCGCAGAAATAATCCCAGCTAATAGCCCCAGCACTGAGCTGAGCAATAACGCACTTCCCCCCAAAATTAAGGTGGCAGAAAAACGCTCAAGGACCTCATCAACCACAGGACGATTCAGCACAAAAGAACGCCCTAAGTCCCCTGAAATCAAATTATTCATCCAAATAAAATACTGCTGATATAACGGTTTATCTAAACCAAGCTCAGTTTTCACTCGAGCCACGTTCTCTGGTGTTGCCCAAGGCCCAAGCAATGCTTGAGCTGGCTCCCCAGGGATCATTGCCATGATAAAAAAGACAATTAATGTTAGACCAATCAGTATGGGTATCGTCGCTAACAGGCGTTTAAAGCAGTATAACCACATAGTTTTTCCCCATAAAATCTATTAACCAACTGAAAATATTCACGTTAATTAATCTTTGCGAACATCTTTAAGTAATAAATTAAAATTCGGCTGCAATTTAAAATGTTTAACATGCTCATTCGCGACTGCATTTTGCTTCCAATTAGCAACAAACAGCCAAGGCGCATCTCGGTGAACAATTTTTTGTACTTGTTTATACAGTTGAGCGCGTTCTTCAAGGTCATTCGTGACTCTCGCTTTATCTAACAACCTATCGAGTTGTTGATTACTGTAATAACCGGAATTAAAGCCGCCTTTATCGGGCCAAGATGCAGAATGTAAGGTTAGGAACGGCAAGGTATCAGGGTCATTCGTCATCCATGCCATTTCAGCCATGTGGGCTTGCTGTAAGCCTGAATTAACTTTAGATAAATAGGTATTCCACTCAAAGGTTTGAATTTCAACAGATAACCCAACAGCTTTGAGGTCTGCTTGGATTGCGGTTGCCATCGGGATAGGGTCTAACATACCTGAGCCCCCTTCCGTAACATAAAAAACAATTTTTTGCCCTTGTGCTCCCGCTTCTGCAATTAATTGCCGCGCTTTTTCAGGGTCATAAGGGTAAGCCTCTGTTTCTTGGTCAAACGCCCAGTCAAAAGCAGATGGAATAGGCCCTTCAGCCACACCAGCTGAGTCTTGGAGAATATACTTAACGATATTTTGCTTATTAACCGCATAATTTACCGCTTGCCTTACACGCACATCATCAAAAGGAGGTTGTGATGCATTTAGCATCACGTACCACACATGTGGCCCTACGGCTTCATAAACCTTAAAACGCTCATCCTTGATAAATAAAGGGACGTTATCCGCAGGCACTTCAACCATCGCGTCAATCCCACCTGATAGCATTTCTGCTACCCGTGTATTGGCGTCAGTTATTGGTCGGAAAACCACATTTTTTAAGTGTGGTTTTCCATCCCAATACTGCTCATTTGCCGAGACCACAACGCGCTGGTTTGCCGTCCATTCGTCAAATTTAAACGGCCCTGTCCCGCTTGGATGACGACTAAAGTCCTTGTCATATTGCTTGACGGCTGCCGGTGACACAATCAGCCCTGCGGGGGTAGCTAAATTTGATAAGAACGGTGCAAATGGCTCTTTTAAGGTAAATACCACCGTTAAATTATCTGGGGTGGTAATTTTATCTATCGCAGAGAAAAAAAATGATAAAGGAAATGGACCAGTATGATAGTAAGGATGTTGGCTATCTAGCATGCGGTCAAACGTAAATTTAACTGCCTGCGCATCAAACGCACTACCATCATGGAACTTGATGTTTTCACGTAAATGAAATGTGTAAGTCAAACCGTCATCGCTGACTGACCATGACTTTGCCAATGCAGGTTCAAGTGTCAATGTACCATCGGCATTGCGAACTAACCCTTCGTATATATTCACGAGTATCCGAGAATCATTGGCCGCAGTCGCCACTTGCGGGTCGAGTGATTGCGGCTCCGCAACCTGCCCAAGCAATAGTACATCACTATGGTTTGCCGCCAATGTCGGTGTAGAAATAAAGCAGAAAAACCAAAAACTGGCTATCCACCTGCATAAACGCATCCTCATACGGCCCTCCCCGAGCGTTGACATTGCTATGTGATTTTTAAATGTGATTTGTGTCAATTTTGTTAATTATTTTATCTTTTATCCTATTTATGATGATAAATTATGTTTCACGCAACAATTTATAATGATAAATTTGATCGATGTCTAATTTATGAGGTGTGAAATGACATTTTCAATTGTGGCTCACTGTCCGCAAACAGGGAAAATTGGCGCAGCAACAGCAACAGGCGGGCCCGCTGTCGGTGCCCTTGTTTTGCATGGTGCAAGCCAAGTGGGAGCTATCGCAACCCAAGCCATGACCAACCCGATAGCAGGTTTAAAAGGTATTGAACATTTACGGCTTAGTGACCACGCCAAACAGAGCTTAGATTTCCTTCTGATGGAAGATACCAACAGTGAATTACGGCAACTGATCATTATTGATAAATATGGGGAAAGTGCAGACTGGACAGGAAGTAAATGCTTACCTTGGTGTGGTAGTTTGTCTGAAAAAAACTTCGCTACAGCAGGGAATATGCTAACCGGTGAGCAGGTTCTTCAAGCAATACACCAAAGTTATCAGCAAAACTCACATCTTGAGCTTGCAGACAGGCTATTACTCGCCATGCAAGCAGGGGCAAATGAAGGTGGTGATTACCGTGGGATACGCTCTGCTGCATTAAAAATATGGAATAACCGGCAATATGCAGATATTGATATTCGCTGTGACTGGTCAGAAACCCCGTTAACTGAGCTTTATTTGGTCCTTCAACAGGTTCGTTCCGAGGATTATGCTAATTTCTTTGCTCAAATCCCAACTGGGAATGAATATAAAACTGAAAATTAACATCACGATGGTGTATATTAACTAATAATGTAAATATTCTTAATAATATACACCCAGTAATTAAATGTATATTTAATATTCTAATTACATCTGCATCGTAATATAAATCCCCCAACGACATCAAAATTATCGCCAATTATTATTTAGTACAATTATATGTTTATTTTTATCAACCAGTTAAAATAAATTATTGTCTACATTTAGAATTATATTTTATTAACTAGCCTATCTGACTTATACGACAAGGTAATGTCTAATCTATAAAATAATTTTATCTTATTAAAATGAAATATTATTCTCCATTTAGAAAAACCAACAATAAATTAAATTAGACTCACCACGGCCATCATAAAATAAAATCATAAATATCAATTAATTAACTAAAACTTAAAAACAAAACAGTCCCACAAAGCTATATATTGATTGAAAGGTAACCATAAAGACTAATTAATAATCAACTGAACAAAAAATAGCTCATTCTTTTTAACTAAAGCTTTTTTTACATCATATCTGATTATTAGGACTTAAATGATATTTAGCATTTTCATCTACGATTAATAATTAACCTCTCGCTGATAATTAATTACTAATTATTCAACTTAAGCAAAATACCAATATTTACACCTGTACACTTTTAATGACATTTACATTTTTAAAATAAGAATTGATGTATAGATAAAATAGAGCTACTCGCGACAAACCCTTTACAGCACTGACTATATCAATTTACTTCACTTTTCATTTAATCGACAGTTATTAACAAATGCTAACCCTACTTAACAATTTCAAAATATATGATAAGATCATTATCTCAATTTGAAATTATTTACTATATAAAAAACAAGATTGTTATTGAGGTTATAGATGAAAATCTCGAGAAGAAAGCTATTATTAGGGGTTGGTGCTGCTGGGGTTCTAGCAGGGGGTGCTGCGGTTGTTCCTATGATCAATCGTGAAGGTCGTTTCGAATCGACTAAATCACGAGTACCTGCGGTTGCAGGTACCGAAGGCAAACTACCGGAATCTGCTGATGCAGTTATTATCGGTGCTGGTCTTCAAGGGATCATGACGGCAATAAACCTTGCGGAAAAAGGTCTTAATGTTGTTATCTGTGAAAAAGGTGTTGTCGGTGGTGAGCAATCAGGCCGCGCATACAGCCAAATTATCAGTTACAAAACCTCTCCAGCAATTTTCCCTTTACACCACTATGGGAAAATTCAATGGCTCGGTATGAACGAAAAAATTGGTGCTGATACCAGCTACCGTGTTCAAGGCCGTGTTGAAGTTCCTTCAAGCGAAGAAGATTTAGAAATTTCAAGAGCATGGATTAAATCTGCTTCTGAAAACCCAGGTTTTGATACGCCATTACGTACCCGAATGATCGAAGGTACTGAGTTAGCTAATCGTCTAGTCGACGCTCAAACACCATGGAAAATTGGTGGGTTTGAAGAAGACTCAGGTAGTCTAGACCCTGAGGTTGTCACCCCAACCATGGCTAACTACGCTAAATCAATTGGTATTCGCATCTATACCAACTGCGCAGTACGCGGTATTGAAACCGCAGGCGGCAAAATTTCTGATGTTGTCACTGAAAAAGGCGCAATCAAAACCTCTCGTGTAGTTCTAACTGGTGGTATTTGGTCTCGTCTATTTATGGGCAACTTAGGTATCGACGTTCCAACGCTGAACGTTTACCTGTCACAACAACGCATTACCGGCGTTCCGGGCGCACCGAAAGGCAACGTCCACTTACCTAATGGTATTCACTTCCGTGAACAAGCTGATGGCACCTATGCCGTTGCACCACGTATCTTTACCAGCTCTATCGTTAAAGACAGCTTCCTGTTAGGTCCTAAATTTATGCACCTGTTGCAAGGTGGTGAATTACCATTAGAATTCTCTATCGGTAAAGACTTATTTAACTCGTTCATGATGGCAACGTCTTGGAATTTAGATGAGAAAACACCATTTGAAGAATTCCGTACCGCGACCAATACACCAAACAATGATCACTTAGATGGCGTCCTAGAAAGACTGAGAAAAGAATTCCCAGTATTTAAAGAATCTAAAGTGGTTGAACGTTGGGGTGGTACGGTGGCACCAACGGATGATGAAATTCCAATTATTTCAACAATCGAACAGTACCCAGGTCTGGTCATCAACACCGCAACAGGTTGGGGTATGACTGAAAGCCCAGCATCTGGTCGATTAACGGCAGAACTATTAATGGGCGAAACACCATTTATCGACCCAACGCCGTATAAACTTTCTCGTTTTAATTAATAACCGAGAATACGCTTTTTTTTACTGGGATCTGCGAGTCAATGGAATTAAGCTAAACTTAAATTTAGTTTTAAATAACACTAACAGATCCTTTTTACTTTGATAATGTTAAGGAGTTTACATGCGCTATAAAACTTTATTGCTTTCTCTACCGTTAATTTTAGGTGTAGCGAGTGCAAATGCAGCTGAAGATGTTAAACGCGTTCCAGTGAAAGGATTTCCTATCTCTGAATCAGTAGAAATCAGCGCGGGCAATAGCCTTATTTTCCTAAGCGGAAAAGTCCCTTCAAAAATCTCTGCAGATGCTAAAGAAGGCGTTTTAGAGTCTTATGGTAATACCGAAGCACAGACAATCAACGTGCTAAAACAAATTCAAGCAAACCTAGCTGACATGGGTTTGACAATGAATGATGTTGTTAAAATGCAAGTATTCTTAGTTGGTGGTGAAGAAACTCAAGGCACTATGGACTTCGCTGGTTTCATGGCGGGTTATAACAAGTTCTATGAGTCTGAGAAAATTACTAATCTGCCAGCTCGTTCTACTTTCCAAGTCGCTAAGCTAGCAAACCCAGCTTGGAGAGTTGAAATTGAAGTTACCGCAGTTCGTCCAGCTGCAAAAAAATAAGTTATTCTAACGAGTAACAACACGATAATGGGGCATAACTTATTTATGCCTCGTTATATTTTCTTGTTCCTTCCCCTTTCCTTTCATCATACTTTTTCACTATCTTTCACAGATTGTCATCGTAATTTCCGCTATTTTAGGGTTTTGACAAACCATGTTATGCTTCACTGATTGATAGAAAAATAAAAAATATAAAAAGTTACTTATAAAGGCGCAATATGATCAGAGAGTCTCTTAAGATCCACGGGAAAAAGCAATTTGAAATAAAACAAAAAGTTTTATTTCCACGCAAATCTAAAGAGATCCGCTACCAAGTTGAAACATTTTTCTTTCTGCCTTCTTCATTGCAAGTTAACCCTGACTTATACACACCGTCAAACCTTCAACGTAGCCTCAAAAATTATATTCGCCTCAGCCCTCCTGCGATTAAACTGTCTGCCTCACCAGATGAAAACGGGGAGCTAAACGATTTAAAGCGCTGGTTAGAACAATGTGACCCGCTGAATCCCCCATCGCTAGATGAGTATGAAAATAAACTAAAACGCTATGCGCTCACCATCAAGAAAACCGTGCGTCTCAATATCAAAATGGTCAGCAAAAACCCGCAGCGACAAACTCCCGAATATCTAACCGAGCTAGTTGCTGATATTGGGAAATGCCTAAACGCTTACCGTGCCTTGTTACCGCTTGCAGCTCATATAGAAGAAGCCATTCACTCCAATGCATTTTCCTATTGCGATGAGTTTATGACTTATTACACCATCAATTACTTACGTGGTTTATTGGCTGATAAACAAATACCGATACGTGAAGAAATACACCATTTTTGGTATCAAGAAATGCGTTACTTGAAGAAGCACTACCCTGATTGCTTTCCCAGTGACGAAACAGATGCTGAATTGGTTACCTACCGACGCAACCTATTAAAAAAATATATTAATCGCTATCTCTACTTAGAAATCCGCCATAAGCGCGGTTTACCGCTACTGTTGCATTCTATTTATGGTATTGCTGCGGCTATTTCGATGATTTTTGCCACGCTAATTGCCTTTCTTTGGCAGGGCAAATACGGTGCATTAAGTGCAAACTTATTTTTGGCTATGGTCATCGGTTATATTTTTAAAGATAGGCTAAAAGAAATCGGTAGGGAGCAATTGTACCGGCTCTTCCAAAAATGGATACCTGACAGGCAATTACGTATTTATCGCGAAGGCGTTAAAGCCCCTGTTGGGGTATGTAAGGAATCCTTTCGGTTTATCAGCGAAAACATGCTATCGCCAGATATTCGTGAAATGCGCCAGCAATCTCACTGGGTGAATTTGGTCAATGTACAGCGTATGGAAGATATTCTATATTATCGAAAGGACGTATTACTCCATAACCGCCATTCTGTTTTTGAGAAAAACCAGTCTTCTATTGCTGATATCACCCGCTTTAATATTTCTGACTTTTTGAAATACATTGATATTAGCTATGAAGAATTAACCGTTAATGAAGATGAACCCGCTATTATTGGTGAAAAGGTTTACCATATTTATCTCTGCCGCCGCGTCACCATTAACAAGAAAACTTACAATGAGCTGGCGCGTTTGGTAGTAAATGCTGATGGGATTAAACGCTTGGAAGTATTACAGTCTTTGGATTTATTAGCGACTGATGAAGATATTGAAATCACACCACAGTAATTTTCACTGCGAATATTGTAACCAATTGAGCTTGTAGCAAGGCGGATAGCGACGATATCTCGGGTCAGTATGTGACCCGAGTAGCTAAACCACTACCGCCTAAATGAGGACGAATATTTAGTAGTACAGCGCAATGAACTGATCATCAACTCGCTTTATATCCACTGGGGTATCAAAAATATCCTCAATAATATCTGATTTCATAATATCCTCAGGTTTACCATGATAAGACAGTTTTCCGTCTCTTAAGGCAACAATATAGTCAGAATATACCGAAGCGAAGTTAATATCGTGGATAACTAAAATAATAGTTTTCCCCAGCTCATCAGCCGCTTTGCGCAGCAACTTCATCATAATTACCGCATGTTTCATATCGAGGTTATTTAAAGGCTCATCAAGTAAAACATATTCAGTATCCTGACATAAAACCATTGCCACATAAGCCCGTTGGCGCTGGCCCCCCGATAACTCATCTAAATAACGATGGCGTAAATTCGATAAATTAAGAAAAGAGAGTGACTCATCAATTTTCTTTTTATCCTCAATATTTAAACGACCTTTAGTGTAAGGATAGCGCCCAAAGCCAACTAACTCTTCAACAGTTAACCGACTGGCAAATTGATTTTCTTGGCGCAGTACTGACAAACATTTAGCTAGCTGATCACTTGGCGTTGTCGATACGTCTAACTCATTGACTTTGACATAGCCACCATCGTCTGGCACCAATAAGCGCCCAATAATCGATAATAGTGTTGATTTACCCGCGCCATTAGGGCCGATAATTGAGGTAATGCCGCTATTTTTAATTGATGTTGTCACGTCATCTAAGACTTTAGTACCCTGATAACTTTTCGATATCTGACTAATTTCAATCATACTAAAACCTTCTTAACACCATATAAATAAAGAATATCCCACCGACAAACTCGATAACAACCGATAATGTCCCTGCCATATTAAGGCCATACTCTAGGATTAATTGCCCACCAATCAGCGCTATTACCCCAAGTAAAAACGAAACAGGAAGTAAATAACGATGTTGGCTGCTACCACTCACCAAGTAAGCTAAGTTTGCTACCATTAACCCTAAAAAGGTCAGGGGCCCAACCAGTGCGGTCGAAACTGCAACTAATATTGAGATTAGCAATAAAATAACCGTTACTTGCTGACGATAATTAATACCAAGGTTCACCGCATTAGCTTGCCCTAATGCAATAACATCAAAACAATAGCGCATCCGCCATAGTAAGATACCCACCACGACTGTAATCAGTAATGTGAATAAAATCAGCTCCGGCGTCCCTTTAGTAAAGGTTGCAAACATACGGCTCTGTAAAATAGAGAATTCATTAGGGTCCATCAAACGTTGTAGCAAGGTAGCCACGCTACGAAATAAAGTCCCTAAGATAATACCCACCATTAAAACTAGGTTGATATTCATTTTAACAGACACGAATAACCAGCGATAAAGCAGGACGGAGAACAACACTAATAATGTTGACTCTAATAAAAACTTACCGATATTCAGTAGCCAAGAGGCAGGAAAGCTATCTGTATAAAAGATAAAAATGGTTTGTAATAAAACAAATAAGGCCTCTAACCCCATGATAGAGGGCGTAAGTATCTTATTGTTTGCAACGGTTTGGAACAGAACCGTCGAAACCCCTGCGGCAAAAGCAACCACAACCATGGTTAGAACAATATACCCGCGGTGCGGTAAAATATAAGCAAGATTACTGCCGAGATTTACCGTCATATAAAGAATGATAGATAACAGCGACAATGCCAGTAATATCCATATTCTTTGCAATGGTGTTACCCCTTTTTTGGGTAATGCCATTGATGAGTTAACTTTTTGCATAACGTTGCTGCTTCAACAATAAATATAAGAAAATCACCGCACCCACAACACCTAAAATCACACTCGCGGGGATTTCAAATGGGTAGCGAATTAAGCGCCCAATAATGTCGCACAGTAGCACTAAGCCCCCACCCGCAATACAGATCCACGGGATAGTTTTGCGAATGTTATCCCCCATCACTAAGCTGACAAGATTTGGAATAATTAAGCCAAGGAAAGGTAAAGCCCCAACGACGACGACAACCACACCACTAATTAATGCGATGATGGATAAGCCAATTGTCATTACTTTGCGATAATTTAACCCAACGTTAATCGAAAACTCACGCCCCATACCTGCAACGGTAAAACTATCGGCAATCCAGCAAGCAATTAGCGTAAGAATTCCTACTAGCCACAGCAATTCATAACGACCTTGGATAATGCTAGAGAAGTCCCCGCTCATCCATGCGCCTAGTGATTGCAACAAATCAAAGTAATAAGCCGTAAAAATAGTTAATGCACTAATGACTGCACCAAGCATAATCCCGACAAGCGGCACAATTAATGCAGATTTTAAAATAATTCTGCGTAGAAGTACCATAAACAGCATCGTCCCCATCAACGCAAACCCACTAGCAACCACCATTTTGGTCATAATACTTGCAGCAGGAAATAACACCATCACGACCAACAGACCTAAGCTCGCTGACTGTGTTGTTCCGGCTAAAGAAGGCTCGACAAAACGGTTTTGTGTGAGTAACTGCATGATGAGGCCTGCAACACTCATTGCACTGCCCGCTAAAATTAAAGAGAGAGTTCGAGGAATTCGGCTAATAAAAAAGATGTCTTGCATCTCTGGGTCGGTGAAAAGCGAAACGGGTGACACGTCACCCGCTCCAATAAACAAGCTTAATACCGCTAAAACCAATAACGCGATAATTCCACAAAAAAGATAAAGCGTTTTCATGGGTTATTTTGCTTGGCTCTTCTCTAACGCGTTATTGATGTCATCCATTAACTTAGAATAAGTCTGAATTCCGCCTGAAATATACACCGCTGTTGGGTCAAGGTAAGTAATTTGGCCTTTTTGCCATGCTGCTGTTTTTCTCACTAAAGCGTTATCTAATACTTCAGCAGCAGGTTGGGCGTCTGTTTTACCAATCGCGCTATCACGGTCGATAACAAACAACCAATCAGGGTTTAGTTTCACCAGTAATTCCGCATTCACAATATTACCATGGCGGCCCGTATTTTCTGTAAACACATACGCAGGTTCAAAACCTAGCACATCAAAGATAAAACCAAAGCGTGAACCTGGACCATAAGCAGAAATTTTACCGCCGCTAACCAAGATCACCATCGCTTTACCCGCTGTTGGTGCTTTAGTTTTAATACCCTCTATCTTATTATTGAAATTAGCAATCAGTTCTTTGGCTTTCTCTTCTTTACCAAATAGCATACCAAGTTCATTAGTACGCTCAGTTAAGCTACCAATAAAGTTTTTGTTATCAATATCTAATGAAATAGTTGGCGCTACGCCGCTGAGTTTGTCATACGCATCTCGTGCACGGCTACCGCCTAAGATTAGGTCAGGTTTCGCATTACTGAGTGTTTCATAGGCAGGTTCAAATAAGGTTCCACCATTAACAAACTCAGAACCGCTATATTTGGTTAGGAAATCTGGGAAATGAACATTGGTTTGTGGAACACCGGCAACTGGTGCCCCGAGTGCATCCATAATGTCCAATGTTTCCATGTTCATCACCATGACTTTTTGCGGATGACGAGGAATTTCAGTTTTGCCTTGGGCATGTTCAATTGTGATAGTTTGTTGTTCTGCAACCTGAGTTGTTTCTGTCTTTTCTTTAGCGTTATCGCAACCAACTAATACTAAAGCAGATAACAAGGCAATACCTGAAACTAATGATTTTGCAAACATCTGATTTTCTCCATCCGTCTATAAAAATACTGATGATAAAATTCGGTGATTTAAAGATGGGAAGTATATTACACACAATCAAGCGCAAATGATATTAGTTTGCATTTGCATTCACTAAAAAATTGTCAGAACGCACAGAAACATCAATTTGACTGTTTCAATATTTTTTGCACATAAAAGAAGAGAATAAGTCCACGAGGGTAAATATTACAGAGGAAGTTTAAGTTAATAACAAATTGATTTTTATGATTAAATAAAAATCAATAGGTTGAATTTTCGACTGTAGTTGCTTAACTATTTCTATTACAGCAGACCACATAAACCTCAACTTCAACCTATTTACTATTAACAAGCATTAAAATGCTCATTATTGTATATCATCTAATTGACCATTTTCAGTGAGCTGAGAACTGATATCTTCAAGGAACCAATCAATGGGTGTCCTCATTAAAAATGAAAGTTTAAACAAATGAAATAAATCAATCTTAATTTTACCTCTTTCATAGCGAGAGATTTGTTGCTGACTCACACCTAACAACTGAG
This sequence comes from Providencia sp. NPDC089933, assembly GCF_049545585.1. Lineage (NCBI taxonomy): Bacteria > Pseudomonadati > Pseudomonadota > Gammaproteobacteria > Enterobacterales > Morganellaceae > Providencia > Providencia sp. NPDC089933. The sequence continues at coordinate 100,004 of NZ_JBMWDT010000007.1, read as the reverse complement.
CTAACTGAAACCCTGTATATCCCAGTTCTCTACGTTTTTCTAAGATCCTCTGACCTACCATATAATGGATTTTTTCACTGCCGTTTTCTGAATACATATTTTCACCATTTATTAAGGCACAGTTAAAATAAGAGCTGCGGCACCTTCAAATTGACCGGCTTGAACTCGGCCATTGGTACCTAATACTGCTTTCAGGGTGACCGAATTTGTTCCACCAGCAGGTACATGGATTTTGTAACCATTTTCCCCTGGGGTATCGTTCCCACCTAAATACAAATTCGCATATAAGCTATTATCTGCCCGTAAATTTACACGGCCATTTGTCACGTTAACACCTGTGGCAATCACCAAAACATCCATTGCTAAGTTACATGTCACACTGATGTTCACTTGTTTTGATTGGCCAGCAAGTTCTGCTTCGCTAATTGGGCCAAAGTTGATATCTGGGATCGTATTGTTGATCTTACAAGCTCCAATCGGTGGAGGCGCAATACCACATAATGAGCCGGGAATTAACCCACCCTTATTTGTAACCCCAGTATGCTCTTGGTAAAACAGCCCCACGCACTCTTGGTTATTTTGCAGCCTAACTCCGGTATGAACAGCCCACTGTGTTGCTGGAGCTGTCGCCCTTGCCAAAACACCGGGTATATTCTGAATGTCACGCATGTATCGATACTTAGAAATTTCGGCCAACTCGACAGTTGCCGCCCCCGGTGTTCCAGCAGTTGTATGCTTATGGCTTATGGTGAGATAGCATGTCGGCCACCCAAAGCAAGGATTAGGCGTAGTTGGCAATTCAGGGTCCCAGCGAGCAATAACATACTTATAGTCTGCATCCCCATTACTTGGGCTATTACCGGGTCTTGATTCCGTGATATAGGAAAAAACAGAGGCTGATGCAGTAGATGAAAATATGACTGCACCAATTAATAGCGATAACAAAACTTTCATATTAGTCACAGCCTTATTATTCATAATCTAATTTAAATGTTGCCACGGCACTGTAAGGCCCTACTTTTATTGTCTTATCAGCAATAGCATCCGGTTCACCTTTTAAATAGGCGTAGAACCGCAACTGGTTAGTACCATCTTGTAGCGTTAGCTTCGAGCCTTTCTGTTCAATCGCCAGTGGTGTTTTATCTGAATTTTGTAGCCCCACCGCGAAACCGGATGCAACACTACTCGTTGATAACGCTAAAAAACCAGGCAGTGCTAGATTAGGCGTTCCTGAAAAGGTGACTTCCACAAATTTGCCTATTGTCGTGTCACAGTCAGACAACTTAATCACAAACTCTTTAGGCGGGGTTTCACCATAGGCATAAAAGTTTTTCTCCGGCGTATCAAAAAAATCCATCGGAATGTTTTCATCACCCGGTAAAATAGTGCAGGGTTCTTCTACTAAATTACCGATAACTCTTAAATTATCAGGCACAGCAAAAGCAGCATTAAAGTTAATAAGTAAGGCTCCTGCTACTGCACATTGAATTAGTTTGTTCATTATTGGTACTCCGCTAGCAATGTCCCTGTTGCAGTAAAGCCTCCTTCAGGCAACGTAACTCCCAATCGCTTGACAGGAACAACCTCTAAAACAGGCGGTTGCCCATAGGTAATTTTTAATGGTTTATTGATTTCAAAACCTAAACCATTTTGGGTAATACGCATGCCAAGATCTCGGAAATTAGTTTCCAGTGCCGACTTATCAAAATCTGTTGCTGTCCCTTTGATAGTTAGCATTAAGTCCCAACCTTTTAAGTTGTCTTCACACTTCAAAGCGTAATTAATAGGTTTCGTAAATCTGACACCATCAATCTTATGTAAACCAATATCTTTGTATTCGATAACGTGGACTTTATCTTCAAAAACAGTGCAAGGCGGTGGAATTAGTAAGGTTCCCGTAAACTCCACATCATTTGCCATCACGGCACTGCTAGGTATAACTAACAAACTCATTATCAGAGGAAGTCTTTTCATTATTCTTTGCATTATTTTTCCCTCACTGATAATCAAGTTTGATAGTGACGCCTGCATGAAAAACCCCACCCTTTGTTAATGTTGTGGATAAATCACGAACAGGTATGGCTTCAAACTGAGGCGCATTTGGGTAAACAAACTTGATTTCTTGGTTTAATCGAAGCTTGCTTCCGTTATAACGAAAAGCAATTCCTAAACCCGGAAGATCTGTTTCAATTGCACCGTTATCAAAAGATGCAGGAACACCAACCAACGTCATTTTCATTTGTGATGTTGGTCTTTTCTCACAATTAATATTGTAATTTATAGGTTTTGAATAAGCGTTACCGTCAATTCGCGTACTCATGATTTCATCAAAATTGACTTTAATGATATTCCCGCCATTGATTTTGCAAGGCGGTGGAGCCAAAACAACCCCTTTAATCGGTACAGTTATCATACCCGGCGTGATTGTCGCCCGTGTATTTCCCGATGGGCTAATACGAGAATCGGGTAATCCGGCATAAGAAACCGATGTAAAAAATAGTCCAGCGAGACAAGATGCCAGCAGGTACCGCTGCTTATTTAAATCACTCATAATCCACCTTAAAGTCCATTACGGCGCTGAAACTTCCTTCCGTCAGTTTTTCGGGAGTTCTCACTGGTGTAACAAAATATTGAAGAGTTCCCTGCGGTGCATCGAGAAATTGAGGACGACCTCGGCTTCCTAGCCTGATGTCTTCTCGTTGTGCATCTGTCACTTCTAACGCCAAGCCGGAGACGCCTTTTACACTTAACATTTCTGGAAAATGTTCGTCTGATACCGCAATAAATGAAACTGAAATCACTGGTTGCATAGCATCCCAAAGCGGTGTATCAGTTCTAACATCTCTCATTCGGCTTTCGGTACGAATACAATGTCTAAATTCTAATTCGAATGAAACTGGCTCAGCTCTATCTCCAGGTTTACGGAGTGAATAAGAAGGAATCTCCCCTAGAGACACTTCTTGACGCATTGAATTGGTCACATCCATCGTACAAGGTGCTTCGGTCATCATGCCATTGACTGTCAATGTTCCGTGTAATCCATCAATATCCCAACTGTCTGCTCCAAAAGTGAACACTGGAACTAAACCGAATAAGATAGTGCTGAACAGGAGAGTCCTTTTCATACGTTATTCCCCGTTATCTGTCCGTCGAAGATTCAACTTTGCAAGTTGTACCAGCGCAACCAAACGTCAATTTAGGCCTTCCACCATAATCGTTGATATAAGTTAGAACTGGTTTTGCCCCCATGGCACTTGCGCTACCTTTAAGCATTCCGTTACTTTTTGGTGAAATCATGACAGGCTCAAACTGCTTTACAGTATCTCCACCCACTTTTGCACTTGCATCTACAATTGTGACAAAATAAGCAGTTGGATTCGTAACTTCGTAGGCATCACCTTTACGGGTTAACGTAATTTTTTCTTGCCATGGATTCTCTAAATCTGTACGAGTGGCGTATAACGCTTTTGGGCGATAAAACAATTTAATACGCGTCTGTAATGCAATTTGTAATACGTTAGCTTCTTTACTACGTGGTGGAATTTCACGTAAGTTAAAGTAATAAACACTCTCTCTATCCTGTGGCAATGCCGCGATATCAGGAAGAGCTTGAATTTTAACTTGGCTACCTTCTCCAGGCTCTACACGTTGAACCGGAGGTAAAACCGTGAGTGGACTTTCAATTTTGTTACCATTAACATCTTCAATCCAACCCTGCGCAAGGTAAGGTAACTCTGTGTTTTCATTCTTAATATTCAAGCTAATGGTCTTTTCAGCCCCATTATAAATGACGCGTGTTCTATCGAGTGCAATCGCGGCCAAAGCCTGCCCACATAGCACCGCAGATAACGTGATTGTCGTAGTAAAAAATGCAATTTTCTTAATGTTCATATGTACCAACTATTTATAGAATCAAGCAACTTGGGTTACTCGGTATAATCTGTGCTGTAAGCAATATCCGGTGGTTTCAATAACCAACGCTGACTCGGCGCTACACCCTGTTTAACCGGTGCAGGTTTGTAAACTGGTGCTGACTGCCCAACAGGAACCGCTTTTGCTGGCATATACCCAGGTTCAACACTTGGGCTGCTTGTACACGGTAATAACAGTGAGTTAAATTCAGCCGTTGTAATATTTTCTGGAACCTGAATTTTGCATTGCGTACTTCCATCCCAATGCACATCTAAAACTTCATTTGGGTTAATGCCAGAGATATACACGGAGCCATTGTCCGTCACGATACCGAGCTCCCTATTCTTCTCATTTCTCACGGTGGCGCCGAATGGCGGGTAACTACCATCAGCCAATGCCAATCTCACCATGGTTTTAACACCTGATAACACTTCAAACTCGCGGTAAGCAACCGCCCCTTCGGTCAGCGTAATTGGCTGAGACGTTCGAATAGCTTCTACGTTGTCAGGCAATTGAGTCACATCAATATGTGTATTGGTACGGTAGTAATCACTGATATCAGCGACCACCGCTTTACCAAAAATATTGGTTTCAGTGTTCGGTCCGAAACCTTGGATAGGCACATTTTTCACACCTTCAGTACTCACCATCACACGGCTACCGCCGGGTGTATTAATACGGTGCAGTGCGGCACCATGCCCTGTAACTGTTGCACCACCTTGTAATGAAAAGGCGGCTGAAGAAGTATCACCATTGATATAGCTGGTACTTGCAGTCACTGTTGCTAAATCTGCGTAACGCGTATAGAAACCATCAATAGTTCCACGACCTCGGCTACTCAGCCCAGTACCAACACGATAGTTGGTCTTATCATCAACGGAGTCGAAATAGCTGACAGTGTGTGAGTTACCATCTCTCGTTATCATATTGTTGTAGCTAATTGATGCTCTATCTGCCCATGGCAAAGAGAGGTTCATGTATAGCCCATCGTCATTATTTCTATTATCAAATTTGTTGCGGAATGCCGTTAAACTTAAATTGATATTTTTAAAACGACCAATATTGAAATATTTCGCAATAGAAACGTTATAACGTTTTGCCGCTGGCTTATTCCAATAGGTTTCGTGGTTATAGTTCAGATACGCAGTTAGATCTGCATTCGTGAAATACTTATTAAATGTAATGGTGTACAATTCTTTACTATTATCGAACTCCACGCCTCTATAACGACGGTCGAGGTATTGGTTCATACTCATAAAGTCACGTTCAGAGAATCGGTATCCTGCGAATGTCACCTGGCTGTCATACTCTTCAAAACGTTTTGAATAACTTAAACGATAAGATGCACCAGTGTAGATCTTGTCTTCAGTTTTAAGTTTTGCGCGTGATTCAGTGATATCAAAAGAAATCGCACCAAAAGCTAGTAAATCTCGACCAACCCCCAGCGATAACGCGTTATAGTCACCTGCACCAAGTGCACCACCAAATAATGACCAACCGTTAGAGACCCCCCAACTGAATTCGCCCATGACGAATCCTTGCCCCTCAGTCTTGTGTTCCATATTGTTAGGACGACCACCAGCGATTTTAAATAGTATCGAGCCAGGTCGTGTTAAATACGGAATTGATGCCGTATTCATTTGGAACTCTTGTACAGAGCCATCTTGCTCTTCAACGCGAACATCTAACTTACCACTAACCGCATCACTTAAATCTTGAATACGGAAAGGACCAGGAGCGACTTGCGTTTCATAAATAACACGCCCTTGCTGAGTTACAACCACTTTGGCATTGGTTCTTGCGACACCGGAGACCTCAGGTGCATATCCACGTAGATTTGGTGGTAACATTCTCTCATCAGAGATCAAGCTTGCCCCTAGATAACGGAATGAATCAAACAAACCTGAGCGTAAAAATTGTTCACCCATCGTTAGCTTTGCATTTAGCTCTTTGACTGCTCGATAGGCATAATATTGACTCCAATCCCATTTACGATCGGTTGACTGCCCATTAGTCCGATTATAACTTGCTTGCCAATCCGCTCTAAAACGCCAAGCACCAAGGTTAAAACCTGTTGTACCATTACCAGTAACCGACTGAGTATTGGCTGAATCAGCAGGTCTTGTCACATTAGCATTCAAGTTATAGTCAAAAATGAGGGCGGGAACCCCTTCGTCCCAACGTGATGGTGGGTCCCAATTTTCAGAGGAAAATTCGATATAAGCTTGAGGTACAGTAATTGTGATAGTTTCTTTAGCTAAAGAGCCATTTATTGTCATTCCTGGAATCGTTTCTGGAATTAAACATTGGCCATTGTTAGAAAATTCAACCTTCTGTTTCCATTCATCGCGTAAAGCAATATGCTCAACAACATTTGGTGTTAAACAAGGTTCCGTCATGCCCGGATCATTAGGATCTGCAATATACTCAATATCAAAACTATCTGCTAAGTCGCGACTATTTAAGTTAATTTTAAATGGATATTTCCCTGGCATCACATAACCTGCACGAGAGAACTCATTTAAGGAAATATTGCTTTTATCCTGAAGGTCTAAAACATCCGTATTAAACTCAATACTATCATTATTTGCATTAGCTAAATTTATATGAGCAATCGCAAGAAACACCATAGTAGCAACAGGCGTTAAAAAATAACTTACTGAGTTATTAAATACTTTATTTTTACTTTTAAATAGCAGAGCCATAATAGTCCCTTAGTAATAACTCAGTAATAATCCATCTTAAAACGGATAGTAGTCTGATAGTTTCCTGGTTTTAAACGCTTATTATTTGGCACGACTCGAACGTTATAATGCAGAATAGAATCACCCACAGTTATGGGTAAGCTAGGCATAGGTTTCCCAGGTATAGCAATATTTCCAGCCATGTCAGAAATTTTTATTGATAACCCATTTGCATGCCCGAAAACATCGAAGCTGCGACCATCTGTCGGGCCATCAAATGTAATATTGAAAGTTTGCCAATTAGGAGTTCCAGGAGTTGCCGGTGTTAGAACACAATTGATAAGGCGTATAGAGAAATTACTTGCAGGGCTTTCTCTATCGTTAATTATCTGGCTAACCGGTACAGTTGTTATGTTAACTGATTGATCTCGGCTATCTGCATCAATTGCACAAGGGCTCTCAATGATTGAACCACCCATAGTGACAGTTCCTTTGAACTGACTTTGTGCCCGAGAATTTTGATTTTGCGCACTCGCTATCGGGGCAAATATCATTCCTGAAAGCACCATGACAATGATGCCAAAGTGATTCATAGCGACTCCATTTCAACTTAATAACCAATTTCAACGCATTAAAATTAGTGCCCATACATCCTTGTACGGGCGATACCAATTACTGGTAGCTCAGAGCAAATGTTGCGATTGCGTCAAATTCACCTGGTACAGCTGGTTTATTTGTTGCATCAGCATCACCTTGCAAATACGCTTGGAAGCGCAGTGTGTTTGCACCAGTGAATAAAGCTTGAGATGGAGATTTAGCACCTAAAGCAATTTTAGTACCGTTGAAATCAGTGATCACGATACCTGCGTTTTTCGCAGTACCTGCAATCGCTAAACCATCAGTTACAGAGTCACTTGGCGTACCAGTAAATGTAGTTTGAACAGTTTTCAGAGTCGTGATATCGCACTGCTCTAATTGGATGTTGAAATCGCGAGCAATACTTTTACCGCCACCGTTTAATGCAGATGTTGCGATAGCACCCATTGGGACTTCAAATGCTTGAGAACCTGGTGGAATTGAGCAAGGAGCATCAATGATTGAACCTTTAAAAGTGACTTGGCCGCCACCTTGGTTTGCAGCTGCAGAGCCAGCAACAACAGCCATACCTAAACCTAATACTACAGCAAGTTTATTTAATTTCATTTTATACATTTCCATTAGATAAAAAGACGACACAAATTAAAATAATGAGTTATTATTAATCCAATTATTTTAATTTTTTCTTAAAATATGTTTGATAAGTAAACATTAAAAAATTGATACCGAGAATTATTCCCTTTTATCGAACTCCATTAATAAAATGAATAATTAAGCAACGTATCAATACGTCGCCATTATTATACCTCATTTTAGTTATGTCAAATTTCAGGTTTAATTAATAACTTTATCCGTAAGCTGGTGATATATATATAATATTCAAAAAAAACACACTAATTAATACACTGCAATAGGATAAATTGATATAACAAATCTAATTGAACCGTAGTTTTTTCATTAAAAAAACACAAAATAAACCCAAATATTATTAATAAAGTTTTTTATACTCATAAAACAGGTTTTCATTAGTGAAAAAAAATGCTGTTAAAGAAAAAGTTAAATTATAGAGAAGTTAAGTAAATTAAAACGATATTTATATCGCATAATAATTAATGAGAAACATCTCAAAATCATAAATAAAATAATTTCATAATATTTCTATTTTTACTTTTTGTCACATTTACCAACGCGAATAAAACAAAAAAAAGTAAAAATAAAATCAACAAGTTAAACCAAACAACAAAGAAAACAAGTACTAAATAAAATATATAACAGGAAACAATTCAGTATAAAATTACATAGATTATTAGGTATGTAACTTTAGAACAAAAAATTAACACCATGTCAAATTAAAGGATAGGATTAATATTTAAGATAAATTAAATATGTTACAAGGCTTATCAAAAAGTAATTAAAAGTAATTTCTCACAATCATATATGATACATTATTACTATATCTTTATTAGTGAAAATTTAAAACACTCTATTTTAGCTTAAAATTTTATAATAAAATTACTTAATTTAATTAGCTTCATCTCACTACCACATAATATATAAAACAACAGATAGGCGTAATGTTTTATATATTAATTAATAGTTACATGATAAAAATATCAGAAATCATTAATACATATTATCACAACTAAGAAAAAACACGTAACTTACTTTATAAGTCATGATTATTTCATTACCTAACCTTAAACACATATTATAAGCTAATCACATTGAACCTTTAATATACATCAAATTAAGTAATTATAAGTATTATAAAGAGGCTTACTTGTTCAATAGGATTTCTCTATTATCATCAATACGCTAACGATTGAATGGATTTAAAGTAGAGAGCAAATAAAACACAAACAAAAAACCCCATCTCATATGAGATGGGGTGCCAAAATGGCCACATTTGTTGTTGATATAAGAACAAGTTACACAAGAGCAATGTACTGGTTCACATCCTTGTGAAGCCTGAACTTAATGGCGATTTCTCACCAATTGATACCGACGAGTCAGGTATTCGATAGGTGCACTCCAAATGTGCACTAAACGGCAGAATGGGAAGAGTAAAAATATCGTCATCCCCAACACAATATGCAGCTTGAACACGATACCAACGCCTTCAAGGTAATTTGAAGCCCCCCAATGGAATGTCACAATGGACTGCGCCCATCCCACAAGTTTCAACATCTCGCTACCATCCATATGTTGCGCTGAAAATGGAATAGTCAGTAACCCTAAACACACTTGTACCACTAGCAACACCATAATCATGATGTCACCAAAAGAAGATGTTGCGCGAATACGAGGGTTAGTCAATCGGCGTTTCAATAGCATCGCGCCACCAATTAACATCATCACACCTGCAGCGCCCCCACCAATCATCGCCATTAATTGCTTTATATGCATTGGCAAGAAAGATTCATACATCCAATGTGGGGTTAACATCCCTAAAAAGTGCCCTGCGAAAATACCAATAATACCCACGTGGAATAAATTTGATGCTAAGCGCATGTTTTTCTTATCGAGCATTTGGCTAGAACCTGCTCGCCACGTATATTGCCCATAGTCATAACGCAACCAACTACCCACAATAAACACTGTACCAGCAATATATGGATAGATGTCGAAGAAAAATTGATTGAGAAAATTCATTTTTGCACTCCTACATGGCTGCTAGAGCCGAGATCCAAGTATTGTGGGGTGACGGCATTGGCAAAACGATGTTGATGGGCAGTAACTTCCCCACCACAGTTTTTTTCATCAGCAAAAAATTTCACTTGCTCCTCTTCCCAAACTGCATCCAGTGCTTGTGGAGTATCATCACGCGCTTCCAAAGCCACTTTTTCGGTTAATTGCTCGGTGGCAATTTCACTATTTGATAATTCGAGTAATACTTCAAACAATGTGGCAAAACGACTTTCACGTTGCTTCAGCCTTGCACCAAGGAGCGCTAAAATAGGGGCGATATCCTGTAAACCGCCAACGGTCTCTGTTGTGGGTAAGACCGTGAGATACTCCAAATAAATAGGTAAATGATCAGGAAGTTCGCGGCAATCAATCTGTAAACCATATTGTTGATATTGCGCCATTAAATCGACCATAGCTTGGCCACGGTCACGAGACTCGCCATGAACATGCTCAAATAACAATAATGATGTTGCCCGGCCTCTATCAAATAATTCACAATATTGCGCCTGCATATCCAACAATTCTTCATTAAGATATTCACGTACAAACATCATCAATTGGATCGCCCGAGTTATCGGTAATTCATCTGCTTGTTCTAATGCCTCAATCAGTTCATCACGATGTAACCAAAGCGCCTCTGAAGGGTATTCTAATAAACGAGAAATCACTTTTAACGTCATCATAGTGCTTTCTCCTGTGTTGTTTTTGGTGTGATATCAATGGCATCAATACGTTTACTGTTAAACAGATTTGTTTTGCTATCACTACCATGGCAACCGTCACCAAAGCTAAAACCACAAGCTTTAGCTTCAGGGAAAGCTTCACGTGCTAATTCACGGTGACTAGATGGGATCACAAAACGGTCTTCATAATTCGCAATCGCCAAATAACGGTACATTTCTTGAGCCTGTGATTCAGTTAAACCCACTTGCTCTAGTGCACTAGTATCACATTGGTTTTCAACGGTTTCTGCACGTTTATAATGGCGCATCGCCAACATCCGTTTCAGTGCTAATAATACCGGCTCGGTGTCCCCCGCCGTTAATAAATTGGCAAGGTACTGCACAGGAATGCGCAAGCTTTCTACATCGGGTAGTACCCCATTACTTGCCAATAGCCCTGAATCTGCAACAGATTGAATAGGTGACAAAGGCGGCACATACCAAACCATCGGCAATGTACGATATTCAGGGTGTAATGGCAGTGCCAACTTCCATTCCATTGCCATTTTGTACACTGGGGATTTTTGTGCAGCTTCAATCACGCTCAATGGTATCCCTTGTTTTTCAGCCTCAGCAATCACTTGCGGATCATGGGGATCTAAGAAAACATCCAACTGGCTTTGATAAAGATCGGTCTCTTTTTCCACACTAGCTGCTGACTCAATTTTATCTGCGTCATATAACAACACGCCTAAATAACGGATGCGACCAACACAGGTTTCAGAGCAAACAGTTGGCATCCCAGACTCAATGCGTGGATAACAAAAAATACATTTTTCTGACTTACCGCTTTTCCAATTGAAATAGATTTTTTTATATGGGCAACCGGTTAAACACATACGCCAGCCGCGGCATTTATCTTGATCAATCAGTACAATGCCATCCTCAGAACGCTTATAAATGGCACCGCTTGGGCACGTGGCCACACAAGTAGGGTTCAAACAGTGTTCACAAAGACGAGGTAAATACATCATGAAGGTATTTTCAAACTGCCCATACATTTCCTTCTGAATGTGCTCAAAGTTTTTATCTTGTGCACGTTTAGAAAACTCGCCTCCCAGATCATCCTCCCAATTGGGACCCATTTTTACATTGCTCATTCGCTCGCCCGTGATCAAAGAGCGCGGACGTGCCGTTGGCACATGTTTACCTTCTTTCGCATTTTTTAAATGGCCATAGTCATAATCAAATGGCTCATAATAATCATCTAATGCAGGGACATCGGGATTGGCAAAAATTTTGGATAAAACCCCAACTTTGTTACCCATTCGCGGCACTAATTTACCTTTGATAGTACGGATCCAACCGCCTTTCCATTTGTCCTGCTCTTCCCAATTATGGGGATAACCAATACCCGGTTTAGTTTCGACATTATTAAACCAAGCGTATTCAACACCTTCGCGGCTGGTCCACACGTTTTTACAGGTCACTGAACAAGTGTGACAACCAATACACTTATCAAGGTTTAATACCATGCCGACTTGAGAACGAATTTTCATTATGCTTTCTCCTTTCCGCTCAAGGTCTGCTGGTAGTCATCACCTTCACCATCCAGCCAGTCAACCTGTTTCATTTTACGAACAACCACAAATTCATCACGATTAGAACCCACGGTTCCGTAGTAATTAAAGCTATAAGCAAGGTGCGCATAGCCGCCGATCATATGGGTCGGTTTCGGGCAAACACGCGTGACAGAGTTATGAATTCCGCCACGTTGAGCCGTAATTTCAGACCCGGGTAAGTTGATCAACCGTTCTTGGGCGTGATACATCATGATCATGCCATCAGGAATACGTTGGCTAACGATCGCTTTGGCGGTTAATGCACCATTACTGTTAAACGCTTCAATCCAATCGTTATCTTCAACACCCAGTTCGCGGGCATCTTCTTCGCTAAGCCAAACCACTGGCCCACCACGCCCTAATGTCAACATCAATAAATTGTCACTATAAGTTGAGTGGATACCCCATTTTTGGTGCGGAGTTAAGAAATTCAGTGCTTTTTCAGGGAAGCCATTAGGCTTTTTGCCCATTAATGGCTGAGCCGCCCGCGTATCAATTGGTGGGCGATACACGACGAGGCTTTCCCCGAAAGCACGCATCCATTCATGGTCTTGATAAAGTTGTTGGCGACCACTTAGCGTACGCCAAGGGATCATTTCATGAACATTGGTATAGCAAGCATTGTAAGACACATGTTCATCTTCTAAGCCTGACCATGTGGGGCTGGAAATAATTTTACGTGGTTGTGCAACAATATCGCGAAAACGGATTTTTTCATCTTCTTTATAACGCGCTAAATGAGTGTGGTCACGCCCAGTCACCTTACCTAACGCATCCCACGCTTTCACTGCAACTTGCCCATTGGTTTCCGGCGCTAAGGTTAGAATGACCTCTGCGGCATCAATTGCCGTTTCAATTTTAGGGCGGCCTTGATTTGCACCTTCTGGCTGGGTTTTATTTAATTTTTTCAGGAAATCAATTTCATCTTGTGTATTCCAATTGATGCCTTTACCCCCATTACCCAATTTATCCATGAGTGGGCCAAGAGAGGTAAAGCGTGCATAAGTACTTGGATAATCACGTTCAACACACATAATATGCGGTGCTGTTTTACCTGGGATCAGGTCACACTGGCCTTTTTTCCAATCTTTAACATCCAAAGCTTGGGCCATTTCTGCCGCACTATCGTGCTGAATAGGCAGAGTCACCACATCGATTTCCTGACCTAAATGCCCCTCACTAACCGCCGAGAAGGCTTTAGCAATACCCTTATAGATTTCCCAATCGCTTTTTGATTCCCAAGCTGGGTCAACAGCAGCTGACAACGGATGAATAAACGGATGCATATCTGATGTATTCATATCGTCTTTTTCATACCACGTCGCTGTAGGGAGAATGACATCAGAAAATAAGCAAGTACTCGACATTCTGAAATCTAATGTCACAACAAGGTCAACTTTTCCTTCAGCAGCTTTATCTTGCCATTCAACTTCTTGTGGTTTTACGCCACCTTGTTGACCTAAGTCTTTGCCTTGAATACCGTTTTCAGTTCCCAATAAATATTTCAATAAATATTCATGACCTTTCCCAGCAGAACCAAGTAAGTTAGAGCGCCAAATAAACAAGTTGCGAGGGAAATTTTGTGAGTCATCCGGTTGTTCCGAAGCAAAGCGGATCTTTCCTTCTTTCAACTGGTTAACAGTAAAATCAACGGGAGAAAGCCCCGCTTCTTGTGCTTGTTTGGCAATCTTCAGTGGGTTCACATTCAACTGGGGTGCTGAGGGTAGCCAGCCCATACGTTCGGCACGTACGTTCATATCCACCAAGCTACCATTAAAGGCTTTTTTATCTGCTAAAGGCGATAATAATTCCTCAGTACTTACCGTTTCATAGCGCCATTGGCTTGAGTGATTATAGAAAAATGACGTGCTGTTCATATGGCGTGGTGGACGCTGCCAATCAAGTCCAAATGCTAATGGCAACCAACCTGTTTGTGGACGTAATTTTTCCTGCCCAACATAATGTGACCAGCCGCCGCCGCTTTGCCCAACACAACCACAGAAGATCAACATGTTTATAATCGCACGGTAGGTCATATCCATGTGATACCAATGGTTAATCCCTGCCCCCACAATCACCATCGCACGGCCATGGGTTTTCTCAGCAGTATCTGCAAATTCACGGGCAATACGAATAATGTTTTGGCGGCTAACACCGGTGACTTTTTCCGCCCAAGCAGGTGAATAGGCTTTCATATCATCGTAATCAACCGCACAGTTTTCATCACCAAACCCGCGGTCGATACCATAGTTGGCAAGCATCAAATCATAGACACTGGTCACCAAAGACTCACGACCATCGGACAGCTGAATACGTTTCGCGGGTAATTTGTGCAGTAAGACGTCTTTCAGTTCAACGCTTTGGAAATGTTCACTTTCTAAACCACCAAAATACGGGAACCCTACATTCACCAACTCATCATGCATATCTGCAAGGCTAAGTTTCATTTTAATGTCATGAGCATCTTGCCCTGCCCTAGGTTCTAGATTCCATTTCTGACTACCATCCCAACGAAACCCCATCGACCCTTGTGGTGCACACAATTCGCCTGTTTCTTCATCAAAGGCGATAGTTTTCCATTCGGCGTTTTTTTCTTCTCCCAAAGAATCAACTAAGTCAGATGCTCGCAGCATCCGGCCTGCCACATAAGAGCCATCATCACGTTTATCGAGCATAACCAGCATTGGCATATCCGTATATGTGCGTATATATTCACGGAAATACTCGGCTTCACGCTTGACATGGAATTCATTGAGGATCACATGCCCCATCGCCATTGCCATGGCGCTATCTGTCCCTTGTTTTGGGTTCAACCAATGGTCACATAATTTGGCAATTTCCGCGTAGTCTGGCGTCACTGCGACCGTTTTTGTTCCTTTATAACGTACTTCTGCAAAGAAATGGGCATCTGGGGTCCGAGTTTGCGGAACATTAGATCCCCAAGCAATAATATAAGACGAGTTATACCAGTCAGCGGATTCTGGTACGTCTGTTTGTTCACCCCACGTCATGGGGGATGCAGGCGGCAAGTCACAGTACCAGTCGTAGAAGCTCAAACATGCACCACCGATCAACGATAAATAGCGCGCTCCCGACGCGTAAGAAACCATTGACATCGCAGGTATTGGAGAGAACCCGACAATGCGATCGGGACCAAACTCCTTGATAGTTGCCACATTTGCTGCGGCAATCAGTTCATTCACCTCTTGCCAACTTGAACGCACAAAGCCCCCGCGTCCCCTCGCCTGCTTATAGCTTTGCGCCTTTTGCGGATCACTGATGATAGAAAGCCATGCATTGACAGGGTCTTGATGTTCAGCTTTTGCTTCGCGCCACAGTTTAAGTAAGCGCTTACGCATCATCGGATATTTCACGCGATTAGCACTATATAAATACCATGAATAGCTCGCGCCACGCGGGCAGCCTCTTGGTTCATGGTCGGGTAGATCTGGGCGAGTGCGAGGATAATCAGTTTGTTGCGTTTCCCACGTGACAAGACCATTTTTGACGTAAATTTTCCAACTGCAAGAACCTGTGCAGTTAACGCCATGAGTAGATCGCACCACTTTATCGTGCTGCCAACGGCTACGATAACCATTTTCCCAGTCACGGTTTACGTTTAACTCTTGGCCGTGTTCACCTGAGAAGGTATCGCCTAATTGCTTGAAATAACGAAATCTATCTAAAAACTTGCTCATTCGGATTGCCTCCAAAGAGACGGCGACTCGCGCCGTACATTGCTTAAAATTAATCTTTATTGCTTGTTATTATTTATGTGTACGCCCATAAACTAGCCAGGTGATAAACACACAGGAAAGATAAAACACAAAGAACACTTTCATTGCATCGGCGGGAGACCCAGTCAACGTTAAGGAGGTCCCAAACGCTTTTGGAATAAAGAAACCACCGATGGCGCCTATTGCTGAGATAAAACCCAATGCTGCGGCACTTTCTGTTACTGCTTCTTTTTGTGCTTCTTGCTCTGAAGCACCTCGGGCAATGGCTTTATCCATAGTTAATTTACGAAAGACCACGGCTATCATTTGAAAAGTAGAGCCACTGCCTAACCCAGCGGTTAAAAACAACACCATAAACACCCCATAAAAAGCACCAAAAGAACCACCTTGTCCGTTTTCAGGTAGGGTAAAAAATAGCAAGCCAGAGAAAATCGCCATCACAATAAAGTTAAGGAAAGTCACTTTGACTCCACCAAAGCGGTCTGACAGCATGCCGCCTAATGGACGAGCTAATGCACCAAGGAAAGGGCCAAAAAAGGCAAATTTGAGGATAATAATGTCGGGAAACTGGGTTTTAGAAAGCATGGCAAAACCAGCAGAAAAACCGATAAATGAACCGAAGGTAGAAAGATACAACAGGCTCAAAATCCATAAATGGCCGCGTTTAAGCACTGGCAATTGCTGTTTTAATGACGCTTTATTCGCCGCTAAATCATTCATGCCAAACCATGCCATCACTGTAAATAACAATAAAAATGGCACCCAAACCCAAGCGGCATTTTCTAGCCATAAGGTTGAACCATCGGGCTGTAATGCCCCAGTTCCACCCGCAAAGGCAAAAACACCCACCCCGACGATAAATGGTGCTACCAATTGCATTACGCTTACACCTAAGTTACCTAACCCCCCATTCAGACCTAGTGCTCCTCCTTGACGTGCTTTTGGGAAAAAGAAACTGATATTCGCCATGCTCGATGCGAAATTAGCCCCAGCAAAACCACAAAGAAGGGAAATAATGACAAATATTTGATAAGGCGTAGTTGGGTCTTGAATAGCGTAACCAAGCCAAATACAAGGGATCACCAAAAATAGCGTACTAATGGCTGTCCAGCGTCGCCCACCAAAAATAGGAATAACAAAAGAATAAGGTACTCGTAATAAAGCCCCTGACACTGAAGGCAATGCTGTTAATAAAAATAATTGGTCAGTGGTAAAGTTAAAACCCACTTTGTTTAAATTCACTGCAACGGCACTAAATAACATCCAGACGCAAAATGCGAGCAACAAACAAGGGATAGAAATCCACAAATTACGCTCTGCAATTCGTTTTCCTGTTTGCTGCCAAAATTGCGTTTCTTCAGGACGCCAGTCCTGAATAACACTATTGGCATTTTGCTGTGCAACTCCACTATTAACATTATCTCGTTGAGACATAAATCACCCCGATAAACACAATTTCTTATCGCAGTGTGTGGCGAATATGTCGCCGCGAAGCTGATCTAAATCAAGACAGATTTAAATCAAATTTTGTGCGTTTTTTGGATAAACCACCAGAGGAGTATGGGGAGTACAACCATTTAATCATTTGAATTAAATAAATAAAATTCTTTAAATGGCCGTTTTTACTGTTTGAATTTAGGCGAAATGACTCAGCGGGATATTAAGGAGTAACACCGAAGTGGCATATTCAATTTTGCACAATAGAGGAACAATACCCACGTTATAGAAAAGAATGAATAACCAAATAAAAAGGAACGAATTATTTATGCCAACGACTTATCACCGATTTTCAATCATTAACCAAGTCATCGGGTTAATGCTATTGATTGCCGTACTCGGTATTATTGGCATGGCTATTTCTAATAGCATGATTACCAGCGTTCAAGGAAATGCTCACGCAATTAATAAATCAGGCGCATTACGAATGCAAAGTTACCATTTGCTTTCTCTCACCCCATTAACCCCATATTCCGATACCTATTTAAACGAACTCGAAAACAACTTATTAAGCCAAGAATTAACTCAAGTGATCGAGGTAGAAAATTTAACAGACCAATTTACTCAGCTTTATCATTATTGGGAAACAAATTTAAAACCCGCACTTATTAATGCAACGTCACCAAATGATGCCCGCTTTGAAGTCATTACGTTTGTTAATAAACTCGACGAGTTAGTCCGTAATATTGATGAAAGAACAGAGAGAAAAATAACTTATGTCTCAATAACACAAATGGTTTTTATTGCCCTCGTCGCATTTCTACTTTTGCTTACCATATGCCATCTTAGAAAAAAAATTTACTACCCTTGGCTGAAACTATTAAATATGGTCAATGCCATTAGCCATAAGGACTTTAGTCAGCGTTTTTCTGCGGGTAAAAAACAAGATGAATTAAGCTCCCTTGGGCAAACTTTAAACCAAATGTCAGACGAGTTAGCACAAAGTTACCACCAGCTAGAATCACGTGTCGAAGAAAAAACCGCCGATCTTCAAAGTAAAAACAAAGTACTACTGTATTTGTATCAATCTAATCGCATATTACATTCCATTGAACCATTAGCAAACCGATTAGAAAAAGTCTTGGTTGAACTCAAGAACCTAACACCATTACAAAATATTAGTTTACGATTATATGAAGCAGATAATGACCGTTGCTTTCATGAATTCCATTGTGGCGGCCTTCTATCACCAGAAACCATACAACCTACAACAATAATGTCTTGGGATATCTCCGATAACTTACACCGTTACGGTGTGATATTGGCGGAGATCGCAATAGATCAGCAATTATCTGATGAACAAAATAATTTAGTTCTCATGCTAGTAAAGCAAATCGCGGGTATGTTAGCGATGGAGCACCAACTAGAACAACAGCAACAATTGCTCATTATGGATGAACGTTCCGCTATCGCAAGAGAACTGCATGATTCTATTGCCCAATCATTATCTTGTTTAAAAATGCAAATTAGCTACCTGCAAATGCAACCCGGACCACTCCCCAAACAGCATCAAGATTTACTTCATGAAATGCGCAATGAAATTAACTCGGCTTACAGCCAATTACGTGAATTACTCACAACCTTTAGGTTAAAACTAACAGAGCCTGGGTTACTACCCTCTTTAGAGAGCACCATTCAAGAATTTAGCCAACGCATTGGTTTTGACATTGGTTTAAATTATCAGATCCCAGCAAAAAGTATTTCACCACATCAAGCTATCCATATTATACAAATAATTCGAGAAGCCTTGAGTAATATCCTAAAGCACGCTAATGCTAATTGGTCTCAGGTTTCATTAGTCGAAAATGCAGGGCTAATTACGGTAATGATTGAAGATAATGGGGAAGGCATTCAACTTCAGCCTGCAAAAAATAATCATTATGGGCTGATTATTATGAGAGAAAGAGCCCTAAGCTTAAACGGGGAATATTCTATTACCCCAAGAGCTCAAGGGGGAACCATTGTTAATGTCATATTCCCTGTGAGTGTGTCTTAACCAAATTGGAGCAACTCGTTCATGAAAAATAAAAATACCACCATTGGGCAATCCACCATTTTACTTATTGATGACCACCCAATGCTACGTAACGGAGTTAAGCAATTAATCAGTTTAGAGCCCACATTACGGGTAATTGGTGAAGCTGATGACGGGGTGACAGGTATTAAAATTGCCGAAGAACAAGACCCTGACTTAATTTTATTAGACCTCAATATGCCCGGTATGAATGGTTTTGAAGTACTTGATGATTTGCGTAGCCGAGAACTTTCTGGCCGAATTATATTGTTTACTGTCTCAAACTACAGCGAAGACTTAATTAATGCTTTAAAGCGGGGGGCGGACGGTTACTTATTAAAAGATATGGAACCTGAAAAACTGATTGTTGCCTTAAAAGAAGCCGCCAGCGGTAAAATGGTAGTTAGCCCTACTCTTGCCACCGTATTAGCTGAATCATTAAGAGACAATCGAACCTCTGCGGACCATAATTTGTCGTCGTTGACCCCAAGAGAAACCCGTATTTTAAACTTAATAGCACAAGGCCTTTCAAATAAACTGATCGCTAATAAATTGCAAATCACAGAAAGTACAGTAAAAGTACATGTAAAACATTTATTGAAAAAACTAAATTTAAAGTCACGGGTCGAAGCTGCAATATTTGTTTTACAGCAAAAATAATGCCCATTAAGATCAAGTTAACGCATCCAACCATGGCTGTTGTTTCGGATAACGCCGACGATAGCCATGCATAGCAACAGACAGTTGAATAAGGTCAGTAAACTTTGTCGGGTCTAAGCCTGTTTGCTTTTTAATTTGTTGTAATCGATAACTTAATGTATTTCTATGAATACCTAACTGTTGCGCCGTGCTGCCAACCTCGCCATTTTGCGATAAAAATAACTCTAGGGTTTCAAGCAAGATATCCCCCGAGTCATGTAATAATATTTTATTGCAAATATCTAAGAAAAAATTAAATAAATAGCTATTCTCCAACTCATTAAATAAACACAGAGAGGCCATTTCTTTAAATAAAAAAACTTGTTTCTCAGGAACTGTTAACCGCCCTACATCAATGACTGAACGTGCGAAATGAACAGCATCTCTCACATGTTCTTCCGTATCAGCTTGAACCCCAACACCAATATAGTACTGGCTAAGTTGACTATCTAAAATAAAATGTAGATGAGAAATAAAGGATTCGTTTTTATAAAATGTTGATGGAAATAACATCAAAATTTCACGGCTATTTAATAGTAATACATCACTTTTTTCCATTGCTGACAATTCAGTAATAATGGAATCCAGAATTTCTGGCCGATATTGAATCGCTTCGATATTAATAATGACCGGGATTGTAGGCAACGAAAATGAAAAGCCCGAATTGTGTAATTTCAATAAAGCACTACGACCTTGCATTGGCGTAGTACTTTCAATAAATTGCACAAATAGCATATCACGTAAACGATGCTGCCAATTAATACTACGCCGCTCAATTTCCTGTTTAATTAATAACTCTGCAGTGAGTATTGCTAATTCGGCATAACGTTGAATAATAACCGGGTCACCACTGACACCAATCACTAATTCAACGTTATCTGCCACCATAATTGGATGATTAATACCAGGCGCGACATTGGAATAGCGACTCGCCTCATTTTCATTATAAATGGTGATCCGTTTACCACAGCGAATAACTTCCACCGCGACTTCATGAGTCTCACCAATACGTTTTTTTTCACCTGAGGCGATAATTACACCCTGACTATTAATCACATTGACGTTGTGATGGATTATCCCCATTGCACGAGTGACAATATCATTAGCTAATTTTTCAGTCAGTAGCATATTACCGCCTCATCTTAATGTTTTATTTGCTTACTATGGCTAGATAATACAGTACGTAACAAATTTTCAGCCGTATCAGCTAAATAACGTTCTCCATTAACCATTGCCTGCTCAAGGGAAACTGGCCCCGGACAAAGTGACCACATGGCAGTGATACCATGTTGATATAAAATACGGCTATCTTCACTGTACCCCCCACATAGTGCGATTGTTGGTACCCCATAATGACTTGCCATACGAGCGACACCAACAGGAGCTTTACCATTGGCACTTTGGCTATCAAGCCGCCCTTCCCCAACGATAACAAGGTCGGCTTGCTGAATATACGACTCCGCACCAAGTAGCCCCAACACCAAGTCGATCCCCTTCTCAAGCTTAGCGGAAACAAACCAACGTAGCCCAGCCCCTAATCCGCCAGCAGCGCCGCTCCCCGCATCCAATGAAAAATCCTTCCCTGTAATTTTTGTCATTAATTGAGCGTAATGAGCCATGCCTAGCTCAAGCTTATCTAACATCGCTTTATCAGCGCCTTTTTGTGAGCCATAAATATAGGTTGCGCCATTTTTACCTAATAATGGGTTTTCAACATCACAAGAAACATTAAATTCGACATCCGCTACACGAGGATCGAATTTATCAAAGTTAATCTTTGCGATATTTATCAAATTTTCGCCATTAATGGGAAATTCGATAAGCTGTTGGTCATTATCATAAAACTCTGCGCCTAAAGCTTGTGCAAAACCCGCACCACCATCATTAGTTGCACTTCCACCAATACCGATAATAATGCGTGTGCACCCTAAATCGAGTGCATGTTTTACCATTTCACCTAAGCCATAAGTCGACGCTTTTTCAACTTGACGATGTTCTGCTTGAACCAGTTCTAAACCACAACATTGCGCCATTTCAATAAAGGCCGTCTTTCCTTCTAATACTAATAATCGTGCATCAACCTTACTTCCATATGGGCCAGTACAATTAAAAGTATAAGGTGTGACACCTGATAATACTGGGCTGTGCTCTAGTGACTCCAACAAACCTTCTCCACCATCAGAGATAGGTAATAACGTCACATCCAACTCGGAGGATACACGCTCGAAACCCTCTGCAACAGCCTGACACGCAAGCTGTGCTGAACAACTTCCTTTAAAGGAATCAAGTGCGATAACAATTTTCATGCAGACTTTCCTATTGTAAATGGCGATGTTGTATTACTTTACTTGTATTGAGGTAGTAGCTTCCACTTTTGCACTATCCCCTATACTACCAGTATTGACCCGTGAGGCGATAATGGTGCCGATAACAAGTAAACCAACACCAAACCATAATCCAGATGTAGCAGTACCAGTATAGTCCTCAAAAAATCCGAGAATAAATGGGCCAAGAAAACCACCAAATAACCCCAGACAATTTAACAATGCCAAGCTACCTGCCAGCATACTGCCACTCATATAGGTTGGTGGAAGCGAGAAAATAATAGATTGGACAACAAAAAACATAAATGCGGTTAAACAGAATCCAATTAAACCGACAACAGGCCCGCCCATAGCGCCAATCACTAGTCCGATAGCCATAACGGCATAACCTGAAATTAAAATGCGCGATGAACGACGAGGTGTATTGGCTTTTCTTGCCACAAAAATGCCACCAATCGCTGCTGAGATCCAAGGTATAGCTGTTAACAACCCAATTTGAATTGGTGTTAACTTGCCATATTCTCCAATAATTGTTGGTAAGAAATAACTTAAGCCATAAACTGAAAATTGATGAGTAAAATAAATTGCGACAATCATCATGAAGGCTTTATTTTTAAATGCTGCCATCAGTGAAAATTTACTATTACTCACACTAATACTGTTTTTATCTTGTTCATGTTTATATTTAATATAATTGCGATCATCCTCATCTAACCATTTTGCATCTTCAGGTTTATTGGGTAAAACAAACCAGACAACAAAAGCTAAGATCACCGCAGGTAAACCTTCAATAACAAACATCCATTGCCAACCATGGAAACCTAATAAGCCATCCATACTTAATAATAAGCCACTTAACGGCGCACCGATAATATTGGCTAAACAGACACCAAGTAAAAATAGCCCTGTTGCTTTGGCACGCTCTTCTTGGCTAAACCAATATGTCATATACAAGATAACACCGGGATATAACCCTGCTTCAGCCGCACCAAGTAATAAGCGTAAAATATAAAATGAGGTAGGCCCGGTCACAAATGCCATCGCAGCAGATAATAACCCCCAAGTGATCATGATCCGTGTGATCCAAAACCGCGCTCCCACTTTTTCCATAATCAAATTACTTGGGATCTCAAGAATCGAGTAGGTCAGAAAGAACAGCCCTGCACCAATACCGAATGCAGTTGCTGACAGCCCTAAGTCAATTGACATGGCGTGCTTTGCCATCCCAATATTTGTTCGGTCAATAAAACTAATAATATAAGCTAAGATCAGTAAAGGCATCAGGTTGCGATATATCTTTGCGTTCGTTTTTTTACCCTGCGCAACATAATCTAAATTTGCATTTGTAGAAAACATAGATAAGATCCTCATGTTGTGGTGAAACAGGTATAGTTCTTCGTCATAAGTGACTTACCTGTTGTTATTACTTCAGCAACAGCCCGACGCCCCACGTCGGGCTTTCTGCTTGCAATATTTCTTATTCTTTTTCAAACAACATTGATATCCCTTGACCACCACCGATACACATGGTCACTAGCCCAGTAGAAACCTGACGACGCTCCATTTCGTACATTAATTTTACAGGTAGGATTGCTCCACTAGCGCCAACAGGGTGACCAAGGGCAATTGCGCCGCCATTCACATTGACTCGAGAACTGTCTAACGACAAATCATTCATCACTGCGATTGCTTGTGCGGCAAAAGCTTCATTTAACTCAATAAGGTCAATATCTTTGACGTCCATCTTGAGTTTATCCATCAAGCGGCGTGTTGCAGGTGCTGGGCCAAACCCCATAATGGCAGCCTCACAGCCCGCAACGGCCCAATCAACCACTTTCATTCTAGGTTTCAAACCCCGTTTTTCAGCTTCTTCGCGTCGCATCATGACTAACGCAGCGGCTCCATCATTAATCCCTGATGAATTAGCCGCAGTAATCACGCCATCTGCCTTAAATGCGGGACGTAATTTGGCAAGCTTCTCACGTGGTGTATCGCGCGGGTGTTCATCCGTATCAAAAATACGCGTTCCCTTACGCCCTTCTGCGATTTCAACTGGCAAAATTTGCGTTTGAAAATAGCCTTCTTCAATGGCTTTCAATGCTTTTTGCTGACTGTTCCATGCGAAATCATCCATTTCTTCACGGGAAATATGAAATTGCTCGGCCACATTTTCTGCGGTCATACCATTATGATATGGGCCTTCAGGCCAAGTAAGAATTGACGTTAAGCCATCTTCTAAAACATCATTCCCCATGCGATAACCGTAACGCGCTTTGCGCAGGTAATAAGGCAGCATGGTCATATTTTCTGTACCACAAGCCACAACCACATCTGATTGACCAGTTTGTAACAACATCATGCCATCAGCTAACGCTTGTAACCCTGAACCACATTGGCGATTAACAGAATACGCGGTCGTTTCTTTTGGTAAGCCTGCTCGCAATTGGCAAATACGGGCAATAAACCCACTTTCTGCAATTTGCCCCACATTCCCCACAATCACTTCATTAACATCTTCAGGGGCGATCCCTGCACGCTTTACCGCTTCACGAATAACTAACGCACCTAAATCATGTTGGTGAGTGTTCGCAAAGCTACCACCCATCGTCCCAATTGCCGTTCTCACACCACTTACAATCACAATGTCATTTGCTTGTTTCATATTTCCTCCTACAGCACCATGCCGCCGCCAACATTAATCACTTCGCCATTGATATAACGCGCTTTATCGGAAGCCAAAAATGCCACACATTGGCCGACATCACGCGGGTCGCCTGCAAAGCCTGCTGGAATTTTACTGATCATGATGTCCCACACTTTTTCGGGAACACCACGAGTCATATCGGTATCAATAAACCCTGGGCAAATCGCATTCACAGTGACCCCTTTACGTGCCAATTCGCGGCAGGCCGTTTTCGTTAGGCCAATGACACCTGCTTTCGATGCCGCATAATTTGCCTGCCCAACATTCCCTAACCAGCTTGCAGATGAAATATTTACAATGCGTCCGCTGCCTTGTTCGCGCATGAGTTTTGCAGCCTCTTGCATGCAATTAAACGTACCTTTTAGATTGATATCGATAACTTTATCCCAATCATCATCGGTTAATTTATGCAGCATGCCATCACGATTTATCCCTGCGTTATTGACCAATACATCAATGGTGCCAAAATGTTCTTTTGTCTTTAAAAACAACTCATTAACCTGGTCACGCTTCGATATATCGCATGGGATGAAAACAGCTTCATAACCCTTTTCTTGTAATTGCTTCGCACTTTCTTCGCCAGAGGACATCGAAAGGTCAGATATCACCACTTTTGCACCTTCTTCTGCCAATACTTGTGCAATGGCAAACCCTATCCCTCTCGCTGATCCTGTAACAATGGCAACTTTATTTTTGACTAACATGCGTAAATCCCTCTTTAATATTGAGACTATAAATATGAAATCAGATCAAAAGGCGCTTCTTTAAATAATGAAGAGCACATCACTTTTAAATCAGGGGAGATTTCTGGTACAAAATCCATATGAGCAAGAATGTCACGCTCAAGGTCAATTCCCGGGGCGATTTCTACTAACACAGGGACTTTCTCACCCAAGGTAAATACCGCACGCTCCGTGACAAAATGCATAGTTTGGTTAATCTGACGCGCCACATCTGCGTTCCAAGAAATCTGCCTAACGTTATCCACCAACTTGCGGATATCACCTTCACGAATAATCTTTAACTGCCCATTTTCACAACGAATATCTAACCCTTTAGCCGTAAATGTTGAGCAAAAAACGACGTGACGAGCATTCTGCGTGATATCGATAAACCCACCTGCACCCGGGCAAATATTGCCAAGCAAAGTAGCATTAACATGGCCACTGGCATCCATTTCCCCCGCGCCCATATAGGTGATATCTACCCCTGCACCGTTGTAATACAACATTTGGTCTTGGTGGCTGATCATGGCAGAAAGGTTGCGGCCAATACCAAAATCGATTCCCCCCGCTTGAACACCGCCCCAAATACCAGATTCCACAGTGATATCTACGCGTTTGGTCGCATTTTCTTCTTGGATAATTGAACCGATCACATCGTTAGGTATCCCTGTTCCTAAGTTGATCACACAGTTTTCCGTGAGATAACGGCAAGCAATGCGCCCGATCAACTTACGAATATCAAGAGGTAACGGCGTGGTTTGCTGCACTGGCGTTCGAATATCGCCGCACAATGTGGGATCAAAGAACCAACTTGAGGACTGACGATGATCTTCTTCAGGGTTATCACAAACCACAATATGGTCAATAAAACTGGCTGGAACAGTGACACGCTTCGGGTGCAAAGTCCCCTCTTCAACACAATACTTCACCTGAGCAATGACTTTCCCACCAAAGCGTTTTGCCGCTAAAACAGCATGCAATACCTCCAACGACATGGCTTCTTCATCTGTGGTCAAATTACCTTTAGTATCCGCATGTGTACCGCGGATCACGACAACATCCAATGGAATTTCGGGATACCATAACCACGCTTCCCCTTTGAAATTAACTTTCTCCACAAGGGACGGAAGCGCTAATGTTTTCGCATTCATTCTTCCCCCCTCTAAGTCAGGGTCGATAAAAGTCCCTAGCCCAACTTTGGACAAGCGCCCCGGTAGACCAGCCGCCATCGCACCATATAAATGCACCATCTGCCCTTGAGGAAGGCAGTAAGCCTCAACCTGATTATCGTTGATCATCTGCATCCAGCGAGGGGCTAACCCCCAATGTGAACCAATAATGCGTTTCACCATTCCTTGATGAGCAAAATGTTGATTACCCCGAATACGGTTACATTGCCCTGCCGCATGGACTAAAGTTAATTGTTTTGGAGAGCCTTCAGATAAAAAACGTTGCTCAATTGCCGATAAAATAGATTCAGCAGCACTCGTTAAGGTCATTCCCACAGTACAAACTGTATCGCCATCATTAATTAATTTAGCGGCTTCCTGTTTAGAGATAAATTTATTATTCATGATAAAAACCTGCCTAAAGGCTAATATTTCGTAGCCTTTTATTTGATTAATTAAAAACTAATTTAGATGTTAGTTATTTAAAGAGTAATATCGTTTTTTCAAATCTTTTTTACTTATTTTCCCATTCCAAGTTCTAGGGAAATTACGTGTAAATATAATTTTCACAGGAACTTTATAATTTGGAACCCGCTCCTTTAGCCATTCAATAACTTCTTTACTGGTTAAACACACTTGCATTTCTGGAATAATAAATGCGATCGGTTCTTCACCATAAATTGCGCTTTCTATAGGGATAACAGCAACCTCATTGACACCAGGGTAATTAGAAATAAGGTCCTCCATTTCAATGGAATATATTTTTTCACCACCTCGGTTAATCATATCTTTGATTCTATCTTGAATATAAAGATAGCCCTCATCATCCATATAACCGATGTCCCCAGTAAAAAACCAACCATCTTTAAATGAAGATTTATTCGCAGGGCAATCAGGCCAATAACGCTGGATCACAACATCCCCTTTAACCCAGATATTACCGGTACTATTTGCGGGTTGATCATCACCTTTTTCATTACGGATCGCCACTTGAATCCCCGGTACCGGCGTACCAGAACTTGCTTTTTTATTACTGCTACGAATATCGTCACGGTAAACTGTTGCAGGAGACGATGTTTCCGTTAAGCCATATATAGAATGAATAGATGTCTTTGAAAAAATATATGATAATTCTTTAATTGTGCCTTCATTTAAATGGCCCGCACCACATGCAATCATTCGCAATGTATTAAATCTTTCTAAATTGATACTTTTATTTTCTTTTATTTTTTGAATTAATAATATAAATACTGTTGGTGAACCATGTAAAAATGTTATATTCGACTTCGCAATTGTGGAAATAATCTCTTGTGCATTAAATTTTTTATGTAGATAAATTGTCCCACCAATATGAATAAATAAGGCTAAAATAGCTGAAAGCCCTGTAATGTGGTAAATAGGCACAGCAAGTATTGTTTTATCTTTCTCAGATAACTGTAATGTTTCCTGATATGCATATATTGCAGATAATATATTTTTATGGGTAATAACAGCACCTTTAGGGGCACCCGTTGTACCTGAAGTAAAAATAATTACAGCAGGGTCATCATTGTCAACCTGATTAATAAAGTTAATTTCATCAGTTAATGTTAAGGCACGCCATTGTGAAAGGCTCATACCTTTTACACTTAATGGAGCTAACCAAGGTTGATAACTGTCATCCCAAAAAATTGCCTTCGCATTGATATTCAGTACATGTTCTTTTCCTTCAAACTCTTTCATTTTAGTACTTAAAGGAATAACTTGCAGCCCTAACCCCACAGCAGCATAAAATAATTGGCAGAATTCAATGGTATTTCCCCAACCTAATACAATGCGGTCACCTTTATTCAATTGCAAACTGGATGTTAACCAATGCATCGTTTGGTTTACTTTAACCAGTAGCTGGTGATAACTCCAATTTTGCTCTTCAAATACAATGGCTATAGCATCTGGTTGTATTTTTGCTCTATTTAATAAGCTTTGATAAATATTTGAATTTGATGCAAGCATGAGACACTCCAACACAACTGAATATGGCTGATATACTATCAATGTATAAAATGCCACCTCATAAATTAGTGCCAATGTTCACATATTGTTCACACCTTTTTTTTATTTAAGTTAGCTATCTGCACAATCGGTTTGTTAATTATTTTTTACTTAAGTGCCTTTTTTGGCGTTAAAGATGATGATAAATTGAACTATTTGACTTTGGGTATGATTTTCAAACCTCAGTCTTAAGTATATTCATCCCATTTATTGACTCGCTATTGTGCGCATGAACAATCCCCCCACCTAAAGGTAATCTTTGTGTAAATGACTAACTGACTTTCTTAGGTGGCTATTTCATGCATTCTGTGCGGTTCAAGCACCTCCCGCAGTAAAATACGATAAAAAGGTGGCGAATTCATCGCAGATTGCTACAGTGAAGATCATTCAACATAAGATTATTGAAGAGAAAAATCGCCCCCTTTAAAACGGTTAAGGAGATAACTCATGGCAAACTCCCCTTATGTTCCCCCTAAAGTCTGGCAATGGGAACAAGGCAATGGTGGAAAATTCGCGAATATAAACCGCCCAATTTCTGGTGCTACTCACGAAAAGGCATTACCTGTAGGTAAGCACCCACTACAGCTATATTCCTTAGGAACGCCGAACGGACAAAAAGTCACTATCATGTTAGAGGAGCTACTAGCCCTTGGCATTAAAGAGGCTGAATACGACGCTTGGCTAATTAATATTGGTGATGGCGACCAATTTAGTTCTGGTTTTGTTGAAGTTAACCCTAACTCAAAAATTCCCGCATTAGTAGATAGAAGTGGCGAAGAACCTATTAGAGTATTTGAGTCAGGTTCGATTCTGACGTATTTAGCCGAAAAATTTTCTGCGTTATTACCGACAACCCAACCAGAGCGTGCCGAAACCTTCTCATGGCTATTTTGGCAAATGGGTTCAGCGCCTTTCGCAGGTGGCGGTTTTGGGCATTTCTATGCCTATGCTCCTGAAAAATTCGAATACCCAATTAACCGTTTTGCGATGGAAACCAAGCGCCAACTCGATGTATTAGACAAGCGCTTAGCCAACCATAAATATGTCGCCGGT
Source organism: Providencia sp. NPDC089933 (assembly GCF_049545585.1). NCBI lineage: Bacteria > Pseudomonadati > Pseudomonadota > Gammaproteobacteria > Enterobacterales > Morganellaceae > Providencia > Providencia sp. NPDC089933. Next base: position 69,886 of record NZ_JBMWDT010000007.1, on the reverse strand, counting down.
GACAGCTATACGATTGCAGATATTGCAATTTGGCCATGGTATGGTGCTCTAGTAAAAGGCTGGTTATACGATGCGGCTGAGTTTTTATCTGTCCATGAATATAAAAATGTTATTCGTTGGGCCGATGAAGTTTATGCACGCCCAGCCGTGCAACGTGGACGCCGAGTGAACCGTCTACAAGGTGACCCGGCACAACAAGTCCGCGAACGCCACGATGCGAGTGATATTAGCGAGTAATGTATTAAATGACCCTTAAGCGCAAGTAAGCACTCACAAACTTACTTGCGCTTAATTTTATGACTTTCTGCTATATCGCTGTTCTACCCATTGTGCGCACAGCATTAAGCTTAAGCTAATTAATACCGCCAAACAGGCCATTGCCATCCCACTACCTATCGAGCCTTGTTCAAACTGACGCCAAACAAAAATAGATACGGTTTGCATACCCGCTGGGGCTAGCAATAATGAAGAAACTAACTCTCGAGAAGCCACGGCAAAAACTAACATCATGGCTGCGACTAAACTCGGTAATACCAACGGGAAAAGTACCAAACGTAATGTCGTGATAGCTGAAGCACCATGTACCCTTGCAGCATCCGTTAAACTTCCGCCGATTTGGGTTAATGCGGCACTGCAATAACGTACAGGGTAAGGAAGAAGCAAACAACTATAGGCAAGTAGTAAGATCCCCCATGTATGATAGGGTGTTATAGGCCAAAAGGGCTGGTTCCAAGCCAAAATCATCCCTACCGCAATAACAATGCCAGGAATAGAAATTGGCAGTAAAGAAAGCGCATCGATAACAGCAGCACCACGAATACGTTGTGATACAACGATCCAAGCCGATAAGAAACCTAATATCCCTGTCAATATTGCTGTTACAGTCGCTAAAGAAACGCTGGTCAACAATGCTGAAAGAGCCTCTGTTTGCGAGTCAATTAGCCCTGAGAAATGCCTTAACGTCAGGTTATCCCAAGCCAATCCACCTGAAACCGTGGCGGAAAATGCAGTACCAAACATCGCTAATAAAGGCATTCCCACCGCCAAAAAAGCAGTAAATGTAAATATCCCAACAACTGGCCAACGCCAGCCACCTAACGAGCGAGTCACTTGTGCTGCCGCTTTTCCTGTCGTCGTGACAACATTTTTCCCAGAAACAATAGAACGCTGTAAGGTATAAGCCAAAATTGCCATACTCGCCAGCACCAGTGATAACGATGCTGCACCGGGTAAATCAATTGGCCAATCCGCTAAGCGTTGTTCAATATCCGTCGTTAATACTCGAATACCATTAGGCGCACCAATTGCTGCTGGGATACCGTATTCTTCAATCGCTAGAGTAAAAATGAGTAGTAACCCAGCGGCAATCGATGGTAATGATAACGGCAACGTCACTTTAAAAAAGGCCTGCCAAGGGGTAGCGCCATGAACCTGAGCCACATCAGCAAGTCTATTACCATTCGCAGCCATGCTTCTCGATACGGCAAAATATAATACGGGGAATAAATTTAAAGCCATAATCCCCATCATGCCACCTAATGAGAAAATAGCACTTCCTGGGCTCAGACCAAAAAGCTGCTGAGAATAGCCATTGGGTTGCAGAGTTAACATCCATGATAACCCCGCAATATAAGGTGGTATCAAAAAAGGGATTAGAAACAGTAAATCCCAGCCTTTTGCGAAAGGGATATTAAATAAGCCTCGTAGTGCCCCTAAAGGGATAGCAATCATTGCGCTGATGGCAGCGACCCCACCACCTAACAACAAAGTATTTTGCAATAACAGTGGAAGCTCTGGCTCATTCAGTAAATGAATAATTGGTTCGAATGGTTGTTCAAATATTCCCTGCCCTAATTGGGGGAAAACCGCCTGTAAAATAATGAAGCTCAAAGGGATCACGACTAAAATGATTAATGCAATGAGCACCAATAAAGGTAAAAAACGAATTTTTATCATTAGAAACAACACTCCTGCCGGGTATTATGCATACCCAGCGGTTTGCTAATTAAAATTACCTTGTTGCATTATTTAACGGAAAAGTGCGCTTAAACGCGTTAGCACTTCACTACGTTCTGCGTTATCTACTGTTGCTTCTGGTAATAATTTGAGTGTTGAAAAATCAGGCCGCTTCCCTTCAATATCAGCCCTAGCAGGCATTAACCAAGCGTTAGCGACTATCGTTTGCCCTTCTGGAGATAATACATAATCAATGAAGGCTTTGGCTTCATCAGGTTGCTTAGTACTGTTTAAAATCATCATCGGGCGAGGCGCAATTACCGTACCGCTACTAGGGAAAATGACTTCAATCGACTCACCATTGGCAATACTGCTATATGCCACATAGTCTACTGCACCAAATACTGCCGCTTTTGCCCCTTGCAATACAGGAGTCAGCGCCTGCGCATTCGGCCCAGAAATCACCATTCCATTGGCTTTTAATTCAGAAAATAATGTCCAAGCAGCCTGTTGTTTGGCATTTTGTAACCCTAAGACTAAATCTAATGATGCACCAGAAAGTGCAGGGTCAGGCATCGTGACTTTATCTTTAAAAGCAGGTTGAGCAAGATCCTGCCAATCTGTAGGTTTTGGTGTGCCACTTTGGCTATTCCACACAATACCCAATGCAGAAACACCTTGGGCGACATAATAAGGTGTTTTAAAACGTGCAGGCACTTGCTGGGCATTTGCGCTTTCATAAGGCAACAGCCAACCTCTTTGTTGCAAATCCTCTGCCGTATCCCATGATGCAGAAATCAACACATCAGCACGGGGATTCGCTTGTTCAGCTTCAAGCCTTGCCATTACTTTCCCGGTTGTTGCTTGAAAAACATTCACTTTAGTGCCTGTTTGTTTTTCAAACCCCGCCGCCAATTGTTTCGCCATAGCACCAGGCCCTGCGGTGTAAACCGTAATTGCTTGGGAAGGAATGGAAAATAATGCACAGGAAAGGCCAAGACTCATTGTGATACCCTTTAGTGAAAATCGGTTCTTTGACAGTAAATTTTGCATAGTGGTCTCTCTCTTCATAATGTGATCAAACTTTCAATATTTCCATTGCGCATATGTGCAACTTGATGAGCTAGTGCATTAGCCTCTGCGGGGTCATGTGTTACGTATACAGCGGTAGTCCCTAATGCTCTTAGTAATTGAGCCATTTCTGCGCAAAGTGATTGGCGTAATGCAACATCAAGATTTGACAAAGGCTCATCGAATAACAAAATTTTAGGCTCAGCAATAATGGCACGAGCTAAGGCAACACGTTGTTGCTGCCCCCCTGATAAATCAGCGGGTTTCCGCTTAGCAAAATCCACTAACCCCACACGCTTTAAAGCTTCCATAACATGATTTTCGATTTCTGGACGACTGAAACCGCGCATACGCAAAGGGAATGCCACATTTTGAAATACGCTCATATGCGGCCATAACGCATAATCCTGAAATACCATGCCAAGATTGCGCTTTTCAGGAGGAACAAGGCGTTGAGAATTCGCCACCAGTTGATCACCAAAATAAATCGCACCGCCAGAAGGTTGTAATAAACCCGCTAATAATTTAAGCAAAGTACTTTTACCGCAACCAGAAGGCCCTAGTAGCGCAAGGATCGTGCCTTTTTCTACAGATAAATCGATGCCATTTAGTACATATTGGTGTGAAAATGCCTGAGATAAACGTTGAATTGAGATCATCGGTAAGCCCCCCGTTTCCTGCCTACATGGCAAAAGACAGGGAGACTCACTCAAGGAAGAGAGAGTTTGTCGCATAACTATTTGTATCCTCTTTGGGACTTAATCGTTATGGATGATGCTACGGCTTGAATACGTCAAATTGATGACAATTTTATGATTGGATGATGACAGCCTAATTCATGCAAAGATCGCATTTTCATATGGCATCATAAAAAATTAATATTCCATTTTGACAGAATAAAAGTACTTTTTACGAATTAAAAGAAACATAAAAAACACAGTTAAATAACAATAAGAAAACACGCAATTTGATATTAATCACAATTTAAACATTATTATTTAATGAGAGTAATATTAACTCTAATGAATTTTTTACAAACCATCTAAAAACAATATTAATTTCTTATTTAATGATGTTAGCAATCACATAAAACCTTGTTTATTGAAAAAAGATCAACAATCACCCACCTTATTGATGAATTAATTTCAAATGGATTCTATTCACTACTGACTATTGATATGCTTGATTTATCATAAAAAAACCAAGAAAAACATTTTTATTACAAGTTAATAAATTTATTTATTAACAATAGATTCTATTTCGCCATTATTAATAAACCATAAATATTAGAACAATAAATATTTAAAAATTTATTTTTATAGGTACTCCAATTATTTTTAATAAAATGAGGTTCACCTAATATGTCAAATAAAGAAAAAGAAAATGCTCTATTAGATTCCGAATATGAACATGTCCCAGTCCCTATTGAACATCGAAAAAGCTTTGCCTCCGTTTCTGCCGTTTGGTACAGCTTCCCTCTAGTATTAACCAGCGCAGTGATTGGCGGTGTCGTTACAGCAATGCTTGGTTTCAAAATGGGGGTCACTGCAATCCTCGTGGGTAATTTACTTTTATGTTTAGTTATTGGTTCCTTAAGTTATTTAGCAGGAAAAACCGGGGAAAACTTTGCTATTTCGGCTAAAAAAACATTTGGACAGCGTGGATATATTGCAGTTTCAGGGTTGCTGGCAACCGTCGTTATAGGTTGGTTTGCTCTGATGGTTGGCCTAACTGGCGACACAATGTTTCGTTCATTTGGACAGAACCTATTACTGATGACTATCTTAGGTGGTGTGCTTTATGTTGGAGCCACATTCATAGGCATAAAAGCATTAGCCTTTCTGGGCTATATTGCAGCCCCGATGTATTTAATCCTCGGCATTATTTCTGTTGTTATTGCTATGAAAAATGGCTCATCAGATATTATTAATTATCAGCCTGCGGCTGGTGCTGGCGTACTTTCATTCGGTGTCGCTGTAACGATGATCTTCTCCACCTTTACCGATTCAGGTACCATGACCGCAGATTTCACCCGCTGGGCAAAAAATGGTAAACAAGGTTTTTTAGCTGCATTTACCGCCTTCCCAATTTCCAAGTTCTTTGCAGAAGTGATTGGCGCAATAATTGTAGCCACCGGAGTGGTATTGCACCCAGAAGTGACTGGCGGAGATTTTATTACGATCCTAGCCAATGCTAGTCCGTTACTTTCTATTTTGGCTATCATTTTTGTTTTTGTTAACTTAGGCGTGGGCTGTACTCATTGTTTATACAATGGTGCTGTTGGTTGGTCACATATTACAAAAGGAAAAATGAGAACCTTAACGATTATCCTTGGTGTGATTGGGATTATCGTTGCGGTGACAGGGATTTGGAATGCATTCCAAACTTGGTTAAATTTACTTGGATTGATTGTTCCACCTATTGCGGCAATTATTATCATGGACCAATTAGTCTTAAAAAGAAAAAATGATGAGTCAAAAAATTGGCAACCTTTAGCTTTTATCTCTTGGATATTAGCATCAGGAATTGCATTAATTGTGAATGCCTACGCTCCTGAGTTATCAGTCGTGGTTGCAGGGTTAATATCTTCTTCGCTCATCTACCTTATTGGCCATAATTTCACTAAATAGATAAACACAATTGGGGGAGAACTATTCCCCCAATCCCCCTCTCAAATCGGATTCATTTAATTATGATTCATTACAATGATGTGGCGACTCTTTTCCCTGTTAAATGTCCCCCCACATACCGTTGATAGCGTGTAGGCTTTAATTTAGTTAAGTCGACTAATATCAAACCATCAACACAGTCATTAAAAGCTGGGTCTGAACCAAAATCCATAAACTGTACGCCCCCTGGCTCACACAGTTCTGTATATTGCTTATAAAGTGTCGGAATCGAACAGCCGATATTATTGAGTAAGCTCTTTAATTTAATTAAATCTTCTTGGTAGTTATCTCCCGCAAATTGGGCAAGCACTTGCGGTAAGGAAGCGGGATAAGGCTGGCGTGATTGTGCCATTGTCTGTTTTGCAGAAAAATAGAGCCGATAAAATGCAATTAATAAATCCCTTGCAGCTACTGGCATCGCACCAGAAATAGACACTGGACCAAATAAATAACGATATTGTGGGTACTTGGCTAAATAGGCGCCTATTCCCAACCATAAATAATCTAAACCTCGTTTGCCCCAATATTTAGGCTGAATAAAACTTCTTCCTAACTCAATCCCTTGAGCAAGAATAGGTAACATTTTTTGGTCATAGTGAAATAAGCTATAACTGTAAATACCGGCTAACCCTTTCACAGCCAATTGTTTCTCAGTTGGGATAAAACGATAGGCACCCACAATATCCAGCTCATCTTCATCCCAAAGGATCAGATGACAATAGTCATCATCGTAGCTATCTAAATCACGACGTTTTCCAGACCCTTCACCGACAGCGCGAAAAGCAATTTCCCGTAATCGGCCTAACTCACGAAGTATAGGCGACCTGATATCTTGATTTCGTTGATAAAGATAAATCATTTTGCCATCAGGCAATGTCCCCAAATGCTCGCAAGCAACTAACGCTTTTTTTAATTCTGAACGGTCTTCAGGTAGTGCAATGGCTGATTCACTAGTAAATAATCCCGCTTTACCCTTACCCAGTAAATACACATGACGACGAAATCGTTCTGCTAATTCATGAGCCTTCATATGCCCATTATGCCAATGTGTAAATGGTATACGCCCACCAATCCGTATTTTTATTTGTTTACCTTGTTGCTTAAACATTTCCCTGACTAACATTAACGTTGATAAAGGGCGATAAACCATCGAGGTGAGATAAAATAAATAACTATTACGCCCTTGAACATGAATGGGAACAATAACAGCCCGGGCTTTCGCTGCTAAACGCAAAAAACCACTACGCCAATGTCCATCACGTATACCTTTGCGGCTAACCCTAGAAACCTCCCCCGCAGGGAAAATAATCAAAGCCCCTTGGTTATTCAAATGTTGTTGCATATTGGAAACTTGTTGGCGACTAGTTCTACTCTTTATATTGTCAACAGGAATAAACAAGCTACTTAGTGGCTCAATATAACTCAGAAATTGGTTAGCTACGATTTTAACGTCGGGACGAACTGTAGCCACCGCTCGTAATATCGCGAGGCCATCCAAAGAACCAATCGGGTGATTTGCCACTAAAACAACTGGCCCCTGAGTAGGGATATTTTCTAAATCTCTTTCGGCAAATTCACTGCGAATATCAAAGTACTCCATAACCTGTTCTATCAGGTCAAAACCTTTTAAATGTGGGTAATTAAGCGCAAATTGATTAAATTCCTTTTCGAAAAGCAAGCGCTTCAATATACGACGCTTCCATACTGAAGGTAGCTGCTGTGGGTAAATATCGTGGAGCAAGGTATCGACACTAAACATAATGCTATCTCCTAGCTTAGTTACAAGGAACTTAAGTCAGGCTCATGACAATGAAATGTCTTTTTTATGACAAAATAATGAAGCGATAAAAAAAGATAATGTCAGTGGGGGTTAATAAATATATTTTACAATTATTCCGATACAACAATAACGAGAGAAAATAGAATTTATTTTAAAAATTAGAAAAAAATTTACATATTATATTCAATATTAAAATATGCATTTAATTTACAACAATATCAAAAAAGCATAAAAATATATTTTTCTACTTGCATTTACTTAGATTAATTAAAAATAAAGGGGAAGCCATCATTAAAGGTAACTTGTTTTTAAAATTTAGAATTTCTCACATCATGATGTAAGCTACAAATTAATTCACATATAATTCAATCAAATACAATAATTAAAATTGATTATTTTTCTTTTTAGTTTGATTGATAGGCAAATCTTATTTCAGCAATCGTTTAAACCGATGGCCATCGTTGATAAAAATCAAGAACCTTTCAGCTTTATTTATCCATCATAGTCCGGCTGTAGAATTATATTAATTAAAAATATTTAAATATATTTGACCGCAATCTTCCAAGGATAGTGTAATGAAAAAGCTTACTCGCATTACGGTCGCTGTCATATTTTTGCTTTTACTCGGATATTTTGGGTTATCTGGTTACGTTTGGTATCACGATAATCAACGTAGACAAAATAATGACATTCAGACATCTAAAATTGCAGAAAATAATCAAGTCCTCCGTTTTTTTGACGAAAAAGGATGCGATTACTGCCATACTCCATCAGCTGATTTACCCGCCTATGCATCATTCCCCATCGCAAAACAATTGATGGAATATGATATTCAACTCGGCTATAAATCATTTAACCTCGAAGCCGCACGCGCTGCTCTTATCGCTGGAGAACCTGTTCCACAAAGTGAATTAAACAAAATTGAGTGGGTTATGCAGAACCACACGATGCCGCCAACTCGCTATGTCGCACTTCATTGGGCGAGCAGTGTCAGTGATGAAGAACGAACTAAACTTCTTGATTGGATAGCCAAGCAACGAGCAGAACATTACGCAAGTGAAGATATGGCTGCTGAACATCGTAATGAACCAATCCAGCCTATTCCCAAATCACTGGAAGTCGATGACAAAAAAGTCGCTTTAGGTTTCCGCCTCTACCATGATGCGCGTCTATCTGGCGATAGTACTATCTCTTGTGCCCATTGCCATGCGTTAAATGCCGGCGGGGTTGATGGTCGTAAAACATCAATTGGTGTTGGCGGTGCAGTAGGACCTATCAATGCACCAACGGTATTTAACTCCGTATTTAACGTTGAGCAATTCTGGGATGGACGAGCACCTGACTTACAAGCTCAAGCCGGTGGGCCGCCATTAAACCCAATTGAAATGGCCTCAAAATCTTGGGATGAAATCATTGTTAAATTGGATCAGGACCCTGTTTTAAAAAGCGATTTCAATGCCGTCTATCCTGAAGGTTTTACAGGCGATACCATTACCGATGCCATTGCCGAGTTTGAGAAAACATTAATTACCCCGGATTCTCCATTCGATAATTGGTTAAGAGGTGATAACGGTGCACTGACCGCTCAACAATTACATGGCTACCAACTATTTAAAGAGAATAAATGTGCAACTTGCCATGGGGGAATTATTCTCGGCGGTCGCTCTTTCGAACCTCTAGGCTTGAAGAAAGATTATGAATTCGGTGAAATAACTGCACAAGATATTGGCCGTATGAATGTGACTTCCGATGAACGCGATAAGCTACGTCAGAAAGTCCCAACACTGCGTAATGTCGAGCTAACCGCACCTTATTTCCACCGTGGTGATGTGGCAACCTTAGACGAAGCCGTTAAACTGATGCTGCGTTATCAAGTGGGTAAAGAACTCCCACAAAAAGATGTCGATGATATTGTGGCCTTCTTGAAAAGTTTAACGGGTGTGTATACACCTTATGTACAACAAGGCGAAAAAACACCCTAAGCTACAATAACAATTAATAGAAACCAATAGCACCAACCCTATAACTGGATGGTGCTATTTTTTACTCGGCGTTTTCCTTGTAATACACTGTTTTTGCTAAAACAGGCTGTGTGATTTGTTGCTGATAGCCAGCAAGCGTCTCTTTGGTCAATTTCGCTACTGCAATATAAAAAGCACTGTCTGCTGTATCCGCTAAAGTATCCAAAAAATGTTCAGACCAAGGTAAAAGATGCCACGCGAGTAGCTCTTCAAGATCGTCTCGCCTATTTTGCTCTGCTAACCAAGCCGCTAACATCAAGACCAAGCCAATATGGTCTTCAGGCTCTTTTTGGGTCGTCACAGGTTCAATGCCTTTTGTACGCATCCATTGACGAAGCTCAACAGTTGAATCACCGAAAATAATATTTTCTTTATCTAACCAAACTGAGCCCCAAGGAGGAGCTGGTAAAGCATAAGGCCCGATAAATAAACGCTGCCAGGCTTCGTTCAAGGGTTCTTCATCGTGAATACTGGACTGAAAAAATTGACTTATGGTAGTTAAAGACGGTAAGTCAAATGGCCATTCTTCATGCCATGTCGGTTCCTGCAAAATAGCAACAATATCCGTATTATTTTCACTATCTGGGGCGAAATAAAATAAAGAACCGAGAACGCGTCCAGTAATTGCTACCTGTTCAAGAAATCGCGTGTCTTGCATATTCATTGTCTCTGCGGTGGTCAGCGTAGGGACCCCCCTACGCTGAAAAGTTTACTATTAAGCAACAGCCATACCGACTGTCATATGTAAACCATAGAATAGTCCACGTCCAATCAATTCACCAAACAACACCAATAATGTGCCGATCAACAAACTTACCGCAGAAGGTTGACTTTGACGGAAAATTGGCAAGATCCACAACAACAAGCCAAGGCTTGTAGCCACTAAACGGATCATTTGCAATAAGCCGTAGTCAGGGACTAAATCACTCGCTTTTTGTACTGAGCTAGCGATTAGCGCTATTTCACCACTTTGTAGTAACACCGATGCGATAGTCACAATATAGGCAATAATACTGATTGCCGCTAACTTACCGCTATGAAGGGGAAATTTAGCGATTCGCAGTAACAATGTCCCTAAGATAGGCCCCACCACAAACACCGTCATAAAGAAGCCGATAGTGGTATGTGGCGTGTCCCATGTCGGTACAGTACTAATCATATAGACGCGAGTCATAGCCCAGACAAAGACTAACCCCATTAGCATTGTAAGGATCAACCAAATTTTGCCTAACCCCTCAGGCATTTTCTTCAGCGCAGATAGCAGCCACCAAAGCCCCCCGAGGGCAAAAAAGATTGAACCAAACAGCACTTCATTACTTAATGAAGATGCAAATACACGGTTCATCGAGTTAAAGGCCCGTAATGGTGACCCCATATGCATCATAGAGGCTAAGAAGCCTAGCCCCATTAGCACCCATAGCACTAGCATGGCATTAACAATGCGCTGTTTTTGCTGTTTATCATCAGTCGATAGCCATGCAAGTCCGGTCACAATCGCACCACCTGCTATACTTTGGCCTAAAACGGTGAATAAAATCAGCGGCCATTCATGTAATCCGTTGCCCATCTTAGACCTCCCGTGGATTGGCTAAATGACCCGTCGTATCATTGACAGGGCGACTATTGGCGTTAGGTTTAATCACAATATTTGGCTTGGTATAATGCGCTTCAGGTAATGGCGCTATCTCAGCCAAATTGCCGTGAGTTTTACGTAACTCGTCAATAGGACCAAAATCGAGGGCTCGCAGTGGGCAAGATTCTGCACAAATCGGTTTTTTCCCTTCTGCCACTCGCTCATAACAGCCATCACATTTTGTCATATGACCTTTTTCCGCATTAAACTGCGGTGCACCATATGGACAAGCCATATTGCAATAACGGCAGCCAATACAGACACTTTCATCTACGACCACAAAGCCGTCTTCACGTTTATGCATCGCACCACTCGGGCACACCTTGACACACGCAGGGTCTTCACAGTGGTTGCAGGAGATTGACAGGTAGTAACTAAAGACGTTTTGATGCCATACACCGTTATCTTCTTGCCAATCTCCCCCTGTGTACTCGTAAATACGTCGAAAATTCACTTCAGGAGATAAATTTTTGTAATCTTTACAGGCTAATTCGCATGTTTTACACCCCGTACAACGGGCTGAGTCAATATAAAAACCATATTGGGTTGTCATGATTTATCTCCTCCCTATACCCTAGCCACTTCAACAAGATTACTGTGCTGAGGGTTACCCTTTGCCAGCGGTGACGGACGCTGCGTGGTCAATACGTTAAGGCTCCCACCGTGGTCTATCTTGTTTTCATCTGGTGCATACCAAGCCCCTTCCCCCATCGCAACCACCCCCGGTATAATCCTTGGTGTTACTTTGGCATTGATATGAACCTCACCCCTATCATTAAAAATACGCACCATATCGCCATTTTTGATGTTGCGACGTTTTGCATCAATCGGGTTAATCCACATCTCTTGTAAACAAGCTGCCTTAAGCACATCGACGTTGCCATAAGTTGAGTGAACTCGTGATTTATAGTGAAAACCACTAAGTTGCAAAGGATACTTATCCGTAAGTTTGTCATCATGGCTTTCAAAGCCAGGAGAATACATTGGGAGAGGAGAAATCAGGTCGCCTTCATCCAATGTCCATGTCTTCGCGATATCCGCTAAGCGTGATGAATAGATCTCAATTTTGCCCGATGGCGTATTTAGTGGGTTAGCAATAGGGTCTTGTCGGAAGGCTTGGTGTGCCACCACATGTCCCTGCGGATTCATTTTTTTGTAGATCCCTTGCTGCTGGAAGGTCTCAAAATCAGGGAGTTCTGGCAGTTTTTCTCTTGAAATTTCATATAAATGGCGTAACCACTCTTCTTGTGTTCGCCCTTCGGTAAATTTCTCTTCCACCCCCATACGACGTGCAATTTGCGTACACATTTCGTACACAGTTTTACTTTCAAAGCGAGGTTCAATTGCCTGACTGGCAAAAATGACATAGCCCATATTACTGGCAGCACCATCTAAACAAAAATCCATTTGTTCCGAGGCCGTACAGTCTGGCAGGACTAAGTCTGCATATTTTGCCGAAGCCGTCATATGATTATCAATCACAACAATCATTTCACACTTTTTATCATCCTGAAGAATTTCATGTGTTTTATTAATATCTGAGTGTTGATTGATTAAACTGTTACTCGCGTAGTTCCAAATAAATTTAATTGGCACATCTAGTTTGTCTTTACCCCGAACACCATCGCGAGTTGCGGTCATTTCAGGGCCGCGTTCAATAGCATCTGTCCATAAGAATACAGAGATACTGGTTTTAACTGGGTTTTCAAGGGTTGGCATGCGTTCAAATGGAATATCGTAATTCCCTTCGCGGGCTCCTGTATTCCCCCCGCTAATTCCCACATTGCCAGTCAAAATCGGCAACATCGCAATAGCTCTCGCTGTCTGCTCACCATTTGAATGGCGCTGAGGCCCCCAACCTTGGCTAATATAAGCTGGTTTTGCTGAACCGATTTCACGCGCGAGTTTAATGATTTTATCAGCCGGAATACCGGTGATTTGCGCAGCCCATTGTGGTGTTTTTTCTACACCATCATCCCCTTGACCTAAAATATACGCTTTATAGTGGCCATTTTTCGGCGCATCCGCAGGGAGGGTTTTCTCATCATACCCAACGCAGTATTTATCTAAGAAAGGTTGGTCAACCATGTCTTCTGTGATTAACACATGAGCAAGCCCCGCGACCAATGCAGCATCAGTACCAGGTCGGATCGGTATCCATTCATCTTCGCGCCCTGCTGCCGTATCAGTATAGCGAGGGTCAATAACAATCATGCGTGCATTCGAACGCTCACGCGCTTGCTCTAATTGATAAGTAATACCACCACCGCTCATTCGCGTTTCAGCTGGGTTATTACCAAATAGCACCACTAACTTAGAGTTTTCGATATCAGAAACACTGTTTCCTGCCCCACTGCCATAGGTATAAGGCATCGCACAGCTAATTTGTGCCGTACTGTATGTGCCATAGTGGTTTAAATAACCACCTGTACAATTCATTAGGCGTGCAATAGGTGAGTTGGCCGGCGGCCACGAACGAGCAACCGTCCCCCCTAGAGTCCCCGTACCATAGTTCAAATAGACCGCTTCATTACCGTAATCGGCAATGATACGTTTTAGATTGTCACTGATTAAATCGTAGGCCTCTTCCCAACTAATTTGCTTAAACTTCCCCTCACCTCGCGCACCAACACGCAACATTGGGTATTTCAAGCGGTCAGGGTTATACACACGGCGGCGCATAGAGCGGCCACGTAAACACGCTTTTACCTGATGTTTGTCTCCGTAAACATCATCGCCTGTGTTGTCGGTTTCGACATACTTAATTTCACCGTCGACCACATGCATCCGTAACGGGCAACGGCTACCACAGTTAACCGTACATGCGCTCCAAACAATTTTTTCCTTGGGTGTCATTGTTTGTGATGCAGTTTCATTCGTATTCGCGGCACTGCAAAAGGGTAAACTTAATGCACCACTGGCAAGCGCTAGCCCACCTGCAGTACCTGTTTGCATTAATTTCCTACGGCTGATTTCCGATTGGAGCAACCTATCAGATAATGCTTTATCCATATCTGCCTCACTTAACATTGCTTCTTAAAGTTTAAATAGCTTTATTAAAATTTTTTTGTATTTAGCTAAGTTATGTAATTTCAATGGTTATTCTATAGACAGGTCAGAATGGAGCCTTGTGCGCGATCAATAATCCATTACAAAATGTAAGGTTTATTGACACAAAAAATAACTAAAGTTAAATTTATAAAGTTAATCCACTTTCTGTTAAAAAGTTAATTTAATCTCGATTAATCTATTACCTTTATTAAGAAGTATTAGTTAATATGCCTAACTATACATTTAATTTAAGTCAATTGATTTTATTTTAGATAACTATTAGAATAAAAAAATATAAGAACCCACCTCAATATTAAATTTTATTTCATTGTGCAAATGAACAAATGATTTAACAATTGAATATATAATAAACATTGCCATCTTCACATTATTCCAGCGTTATTCCCCTACTATTAAGATTCTCTATAACTAATTAACCCAATCGTGTAAGTAATCACACTCCCGAAACCCATTAAATAACCCTAGTTTAAATAATGTTATTAGTAGGATTTGAAAAATGAAAATAAATATATTATTGGATTTAAAAAACAATTTAGGGGAAGGCCCTATATGGGATGTAGAACAACAACGTTTATATTGGATTGATAGCTTAGATGGACGAGTATTTTCATGTACAGAAAAAGGAACTGAAATTAAATGTTGGGATGTTAGGCAAAAAATAGGCTCAATGGCTTTATGCAAAGACGGTCATTCGGCTATAGTCGCCCTAGAAAAAGGAATATATATTCTTGACTTTATAACAGGTGAAACTCATCTTCTGCACGCACCTGAAAGTGACAAACCTAACAATAGGTTTAATGATGGGAAAGTCGATAGACAAGGACGCTTTGTTGTCGGCTCTATGGACATGCAAGAAGATAACCCATCAGGGGCGTTATATCGATTAAATACAGACCACTCACTCCATAAAATAGAACAAAACATTATTGTTTCTAATGCACCTTGTTGGTCACCAAACGGTGATATTTTTTATTTTGCTGATACATGGACAGGGGAAATATGGAAATATGATTATGACGTATCGACAGGTAATATTAATAATCGCCAGACATTCTGCAAAGTCGATACATCAACAGGAGGCGCTGCAGATGGAGCAACTGTTGACAGTGAAGGCTACCTTTGGAATGCACTCGTTTATGCAGGGAAAATCGTGAGATATAACCCCGACGGCGATATTGACAGAATTATCGAAATGCCAGTTAAAAAGGTCACCAGCGTCGCTTTTGGCGGCGAAAATTTAGATATTTTATATGTTACTTCAATGGCAAGGCCACCATTACCTCGCTTCCCTGAAGATGGTCAATTAAGAGGAAGCGTATTCTCAATACATAATCTTGGTGTAAAGGGCATAGCTGAAAAAAGATTTGGTGGGTAGATAAACAATTTGCTAATCAAAATTTAATATCAATTAACCTCAAATTATTATACTTATAAAAGAGCTATAATTATGATTAAAAATAATGTTTCAAATAATAAAATATCCTTTAAGAATATACATCGCTATTCATGGGTTTCATTATTCATATGTTGGCTTATTTGGTTATTGAATGCTTATGATAGAGAAATGATTTTAAGGTTAGGTCCGGTTATTTCTCAAGAGTTTAATTTAAGCCCTGAAGAGTGGGGTAATATTGTTGCTATTATCATGATAGCTCTCGCTATTCTTGACATACCAGGTTCTGTATTAAGTGACCGATATGGCTCCGGTTGGAAACGAGCTCGTTTTCAAGTTCCTTTAGTTTTAGGTTATACCGCAATTTCATTTGTTTCAGGTTTTAAAGCAATTAGCCATAACTTAACCTATTTTATTCTATTGCGTTTTGGGGTTAATTTAGGTGCAGGCTGGGGTGAACCTGTTGGCGTCAGTAATACTGCTGAATGGTGGCCTAAAGAAAAAAGAGGGTTTGCTCTCGGTGTACACCATACGGGCTATCCTATTGGGGCTTTATTAAGTGGCGTTGTCGCAAGCTTTATTATTTCTGAATTTGGCGAAGCAAATTGGCGCTATAGTTTCTTTATTCCATTAATCGTCGCACTGCCTATTATGATTTTTTGGGCAAAATATTCTACCGCTGCAAGGATTTCAATATTATATCAACATATTGAAAAGTCAGGGATGACAAAACCTGCTGAGAATAGCAGTACTCAAGTTCAAAAAGGTGAAGGGTTAAAAATTTTCCTGAAAACACTAAAAAATAGAAATATTGCCTTAACCGCCGGGAATACCCTATTAACTCAAATCGTCTATATGGGGATAAGCATGGTATTACCTTCTTATCTATATCATGTTTCGGGGTTATCTTTAGCGGCTTCTGCGGGTTTGAGTATTATTTTTACATTGACGGGCGTGGTTGGGCAAATTGTTTGGCCATGGTTATCGGATATCTTAGGCAGAAAAAGAACATTGATCATCTGTGGTTTATGGATGAGTATCGGGATTGCTTTATTTTACTTCGCAACCTCAATGCCAAAAATCATCGCAATACAACTGTTTTTTGGCTTAGTCGCTAACGCTGTTTGGCCTATTTACTATGCCATGGCATCAGATAATGCAAATGACCAGTCCATATCCACAGCAAATGGTATTATTACCACATCAATGTTTATTGGCGGTGCGTTATCACCGTTATTAATGGGCTGGTTAATCAATTTAGGCGGGGGTTGGAATAGTTCTTTAGGCTATATTTATACCTTCTTTGCGATGGCTGCATGCGCATTATTAGGCGTTATATTACAACTCTTTACGACCCATGCACCATTAAATAACAACCATCAAACCCCAGTAGCAAGTTAACGCTTCATTTTTGACAATAGTAAGTATAGAACCACTTTGTATATAAGTGGTTTTGTACTTAAACGACATTAAGTTATTTCTTCAATCAGTTTTAACTATACGTGAAACGCTTTTTTAGTGGCGTCTAAATAAGGCGCCATTTTAATTTTATTCCCCCTCTTCTCTCACCCCCATTCTCTCACCTTTTCTAACACGACCAGCTTAGTCTGCACTTTACTCTGCGTATGTCAGCTTGAGTTTCTTATATGAAACAAAACATCATCATAACCTAGACACACCCCACATTTTGAAACGATTATTTTACATAAAACCAACATTTGATTGACTAATAATCGTCCATACAATTAATCTGGTTTTAAATAATAAACAATGTTTTATATATGAAACAAAATGTTACCCACATTTAAAAGGAGAAAATAATGAGCTGGATTGCGGTATGTGATGTATCACAAGTTCAAGAAGAATTTCCTTTTTCCGCCAAAGTTGATAATGCCGAGATTGGGATCTTCTTGGTTGAGGACCAATATTACGCCTTGGAAGATGTTTGCCCGCATGCTTATGCCCTTTTAAGTCAAGGTTTTGTAGAAGATGGAAAAGTTGAATGCCCACTACATGAAGCCATTTTCGATATCAAAACCGGAAAATGTTTACGTGAACCAGGAGGTCGTGACTTAAAAACCTACCAAACGCGAGTTCACGAAAACCAAATCGAAATCAGTTTAATTGAGGAGTAGAAATGGAACCCATTCAGAATTTTAATCCTTATTTACCTGCAAATAACCAAATCATTCCTGCCCGTGAAGGGGGGAAAGGCAGTATTCAAGCACCGGGAAGTGCCCCCAATATTGTTTGGCAAACCCGTTCACGTATACCTGATGAATATGAGACCACTCTAATTTCGGCACTTGAGACTCTATTTGCAGCAGGCACTGAAACCCTTGATGAATTAGTTAGCGCATTAAACCAGCTGCAAATATATGACCGACAAGGTCACCTTTGGTCTTCCAGCAGTTTCCGAGAATTTCTTCTCGTCAATGGTTATTAACACCTTGGCATTACTCAGAAAATATAATTAAAACGCCTTTGATAAACGGAAGCAAATCATGACAACCAATACACAACTTCAAAACTCTCAAGAATATTTAGATGTTGGGTTACGTGGACAATGGTATCCCGTATTATCCAGTTGGGAAGTAAGCAGTAACCCTATTGGCATCACTCGGCTCGAAGAACAAATCGTTTTATGGCGAGATGATAAAGGCCAACTTCACGCACTTGAAGATAGATGCCCACATCGTGGCGCTCGATTATCAATGGGGTGGAACCTAGGTGAACGCATTGCTTGCTGGTACCACGGCGTCGAAGTCGGTGGCGACGGTGTCGTTAAAGATGTTCCAGCGGTCAGCCAATGTCCGCTTGAAGGGCAAAAATGCTTAAAGACCTACCCAGTTCAAGAAATTCATGGGGCTATTTTTCTCTACTTTGCTGTCATTGAAGGTGAAACCCCACCCGCTCTTGAGTTCCCTGAAGAATTAGCGGATGACGAAAATCACAGTCATTTCCTATGTACTGCCTCATGGAAATGCAATTACCAGTACGCGTTAGAAAACGTAATGGACCCCATGCACGGAACCTACCTCCATTCATCATCACATTCAATGGCTGAAGGAGACAAACAGTCAGAGATGATCCTTGAAGCGACAAAAAATGGTTTCATTTTCCGTAAAAATGACCAAATTGGCGTCAACTTCGATTGGGTCGAATTTGCGAGCACAGGCGCAAATTGGATGCGCTTATCCATTCCTTATCAAAAACGTTTTGGGCCGGGTGGGCATTTTTGGATTATCGGTATGGTCGTTCCTGAAGACCGTGATCATACTCGGGTCTTCTTCTGGCGCATCCGCAAAGTCAAAGATTGGCAACGTGATTTATGGCGCTTTATGTACCGCAATCGTCTAGAAGGGTTGCACTGGGATGTCTTAGAACAAGACCGCGTTATTTTAGAAAACCTTGCGCCTAATGCACGTAATAAAGAATTCCTCTACCAACATGATGTGGGGCTATCGCGCCTACGCCGGATAATGCAGCGTGAAGCGAAAAAACAATTTGACCTAATAAACAGCAAGGTAGCTGAAAATGCGTGACTTATTAGTGGGCAAACGGATTGTTATCACTGGGGCAGCCAGAGGGCTTGGCTTTAGTTTTGCCCAAGCCGCAGCACAGCAAGGGGCTCATGTTGTCTTATGTGACATCCTAGAACAACGGTTACAAGAAAGCGTTGAAACACTCCGTAACCAAGGCTTTGATGCACAAGGTGTTCAGCTTGACCTTGCTTCCCCTGATTCAATAGCGCATGCATTCGATATCATCGGTCAGCAAGGGGTTATTGATGGTTTGATCAATAACGCAGCTCTTGCAACAGGTGTAGGCGGCAAGTTACTGGATGAGTATGACATAGCACTGTGGGATAACGTCATGACCGTCAATGTCAGAGGAACATGGCTAGTCACAAAAGCGGCTTTGCCATTTTTAAAACTCAGTGGCCATGGAAAAATCGTCAATATTGCCTCCGATACTGCACTGTGGGGTGCACCAAAGCTAATGGCTTATGTCGCCAGTAAAGGGGCCATTATCAGTATGACTCGTTCAATGGCTCGCGAACTTGGTACTCACCGCATTTGTGTGAATGCTATTGCACCGGGGCTTACCAAAGTTGAAGCAACAGAATATGTCCCTGCTGAGCGCCACCAGCTTTATGAAAATGGCCGAGCACTACAAGGTGAACAAATCCCTGAAGACGTAACGGGCACCGCGTTGTATCTACTTTCACCAATGGCTAATTTTGTCACAGGGCAATTAATTCCCGTTAATGGTGGCTTTGTTTTTAATTAACTAACCAAGTTGGCTAAGGGGTTAAGGCAATGAGTTCAACATGCAAATATTTAATACCGGGTTTGGAAAAAGGGTTACAACTTCTTCTTCTCCTCGCTCAGCAACATCGTGAGTTAACTTTTGCTGAAATCTTGCGCTTAGTCGATATGCCAAAGGCTACGGCATATCGGGCTATCCAAACATTGGTGCATTTGGATTTTCTCGTCCAACACCCACGCACAGGGGCCTTTTCTCTGGGGCGAAAAGTATTAAGCCTTGGTCTTGGTTATATTGCATCGTTAGATTTAACTCAATTAGGTCAACCCATTATCGAACAATTGAGAGACCGTAGCCAATGTAACAGCCATTTAGTTATCCGCGATGGCACAGATATTATTTATATCGCTCGGGTCAGTGGTGCCGAATCAAAAATTAACCACGTCAGTGTCGGAACACGTTTATCCGCGCATCGTACCTCACTTGGGCGCATGCTACTTAGTGGGCTGAACCGTGCGGAATTTGATGCACTCTACCCTCACGATGAGTTACCCGACAATGCAGGCAGTAAACACGAATTCTGGCAAATGATCCAAGCCGACAAATTGCGTGGCTACGTGATCGGCGAATCATTTTATCGTCGGGGGATTTCATCCATTGTTTACCCCGTCTACAACCAAGCTAATGGCGTAGAGGCGGTGATTAGCATCATGGTACCGATGAACAGTATTCCGGCACAGGAACGCCAGCGATTACAAAATGAAGTGAGTTATGCCGCGCAAAGATTGACTGAATTTATTGGTGGTATGAACCAAGCAAAAGCCGTTTAGCGTTAAGCAATTATCTACCCTACATTTTTAGGTTTATTGCCATAAGCCTCAGACTCCTTTTGCCCAAAAGGTGCCTTTGGCAATAACACCAATCTACAGAGGACTTTGCTATGTCAGTGATTGGAATAGAAAAATTAGAATTTGGTGTCGAAGACATCCCTAACTGCCAAAAATTTTTACATGATTTTGGCCTACAGGTTACTGCGGTCAACCCGTCATTATTTTCGACGCTCTCTGGGGCAAAAATACAACTTTTTGACCATCAAGACCCTACACTTCCACCTGCTTTTGAAACAGGCTCAACCCTGCGTCGAATAACTTGGGGGACGGAAAATGCCACTGAACTCAATAAAATCATCGAAAACATTCAGGGTTGTGATGGTTTCAAACTTACTGGAGATGGCGCCGAATGCCGTGACCCGAATGGTATGACAGTGGCTTTTACCGTCACTCAGCAACAGAGCGTCGAAATAGAAATCTCACCAATCAACCAATGGGGGGATATTCGCCGTATTGATCAACCTAGCCCTGTTTACGAAAAAGCAACGCCAATTAATGTGGGCCATGTGGTATTTTTTGTCGACGACTTACCGTCCACAGAAGCCTTTTATTGCCAAAAGCTGGGTTTTCAAGTCTCTGACCGTTATATCGACCGTGCTGTCTTTTTACGTGCTCAAGTTAATGGTTGTCATCACAATTTATTCCTACTCAAATTACCACACCGTGGCAGCGGCCTTAATCATGTTGCCTTTACCGTACGTGATATCCATGAAGTCATTGGCGGGGGCTTAGCAATGAACCGGCAGCAATGGAGCACCTTTATTGGTCCTGGTCGCCACCCGATTTCATCGGCTTATTTTTGGTACGTTAACAGCCCGACCGGTGGCGCCTTTGAATATTACACCAATGACGATTTCTTGACGGATAAATGGCAGCCTCGCGAACTGGAACATTCACTGGTTTCATTCACCGAGTGGGCGGTGGAAGGCGGTCTAGATTATGAAACCCGTCGTCAAGTCAAACCGGTAAAGGAGTAACCCTATGAATTCCTTAATCCAAGGTGGTATTGTCATTATTGGCGGTGGGCAAGCAGGTGGCTGGGCGGCAAAAACCTTACGAGATGAAGGTTACCAAGGCCAAATTTCTGTTATCAGCGATGAAGATCATGACTTTTATGAACGCCCACCGCTATCAAAGGCCGCACTCACACTAGAAAGCTTTGCGCTGTCGCGGTTATTTAGTGAAGAAGCCACCCAAGCCTTACATTTGCAATGGTTTCGCCCAGTGCGAGCCACTAAGATTGATACAAAAACAAAATGTGTTCACCTCAATGATGGCCGTATTGTAACATTTGAAAAACTGTTACTCGCCACAGGTGGACGCCCCCGTTACCTCTCCAATGATTGGCAAAAACACCCACAAGTTTTCGCATTACGCTCATGGAACGATGCACAACAACTACGCTCAGCACTCCTTGAGGCAAAGAAAATTACCATCATTGGTGGCGGGTGGATTGGCTTGGAGGTCGCTGCCTCTGCACGTCAAATGGGAATAGATGTCACAATTTTTGAGCGTCAAAGCCGCCTATGCGAACGCAGCGTTCCACAAAATGTCTCTGAAGCATTGGCACAGCGCCATACCCGAGCTGGCGTACATATCATTACGGATTGTGGTGACATTAAGCTTGGGGAGTCAGTGACTCGCTTACAAATCACTTGCCAGAAGCAACCATGGCAAACATTCGACCTAGCCGTAATGGGGATTGGGGTTGAATTAAACCTTGAACTCGCCAAACAGGCTGGGCTTGATATCACCCATGGTATTGTTATCAATGACCAAGGGCAAACCTCACACCCTGATATTTACGCCGCTGGCGACGTGGCTTGTCATCCAACACTTTCTTTATGTCTGCAATCTTGGGCTTACGCACAAAACCAAGCCATCACGACGGCAAAAGCCATGTTAAACCCGCAATCAGAAGGGTTTGATGAGCCAGCTTGGCTATGGTCGGATCAATACCAAGATAATATTCAAATATTGGGCATACCAACTTCGCAAGCGCAACAACACATCCAGCGCTATACACCAAACTCAGAGGTCCATTTTTCCCTGAATGACACTAATGAATTGGTGCAAATGATTGCTTTCAATGATGCACGCGCTATCAAGCTAGGTAAGCGTTGGATGCAAAGTCACCGCAAACTGGATCCTTCTGAACTTGCTGATCCAACATTTTCACTGATGTCACTGAAATAGTGTACAGCAAGGAGAAATAACATGGCTAATCAAAGCATTACCTTACAAGCCAAGGAACATGACCAACAAGCCCAAGACATCCCTGAAAAAATTAATTGGTTAATCCCAATTGGCTTATTTTCCTGTGTATTGCTCGCTTTCTTCGACAAAATCAGTATTGCAGCTCTGTTTTCAGATGAAAAGTTTCAGCAGGCACTTGGCATTGACTTTGATCCAACACGTTTAGGTCTGCTGATGAGCGCATTTTTATTTGCTTATGGCGTTTCCTCAATGTTACTTAGTGGAATTGGCGACCGATTCCACCCAACCAAAATGCTACTGTTTATGATTAGCAGTTGGTGCTTCTTAATGATTTTCATGGGGTTTACCCATCATTACGGCACGATGGTTTTTCTGAGGATCTTGCTCGGTATTGCTGAAGGCCCCCTGCTAGCCATTGCTTACGCCATTGTACGCCGCACATTTCCACCTAAGATGCAGGCTCGCGCCACCATGATGTGGTTACTTGGAACTCCAATTGGAGCGGCTCTAGGCTTCCCTATCGCCCTATATCTTCTGAATAATTTTGGCTGGCAAAGTACCTTCTTTGTAATGGCGGCCTTTACCGTACCCGTTTGGTGGCTAGTCGTGATTGGTATCCGTCACCCTAACTTAGTAAATCGTCAGGCTCAAACCAAAAACTCAGCGGGTGAAAAACGATCAGCCGAACAGCTCGCGACCATACAAGCCCATAAAAAACGCTTATTCCAAAACAGCCATTTTTGGATTATCTGCCTGTTTAACATCGCTTTTCTTGTTTATCTTTGGGGGATGAATGGCTGGTTACCAAGCTATTTAATTAAAGGGAAATCAATCCACTTAGAGCATGCAGGGGTCTTATCCTCTCTCCCCTTTATCGCCATGTTGTTTGGCGAAGGAATAGGCGCATGGTTGTCTGACCGCTATGACCGTAGAGCTTTAGTGTGTTTTGTATCTCTCTTAGGTGCGGTATTGGGCTTAGCTGGAGTGCTATTCCTCACTGATACCTACAGCATCATCCTCATGATGGCATTTAGCATGTTTATGTGGGGAGCAGGTGCTCCCAATATCTTCGCTCTACTCGCTAAAGTCACACAAAAACAAGTCAGTGCATTGGCCGGTGGCATATTCAATGGCCTAGGAAACCTCGCTGGCGCGGCTGCACCTCTGCTGATGGGGGTGCTGATCACCGCCACTCACACTATGGATAGCGGGCTGTTATTTATCGTAATTATTGGTTTAGTCGGCAGCCTACTACTTCTGCCTCTACTGAAAAAATACTAATCACTCTGTGTAGGAGATAACGCTATGTCACAACCTCAAATCAAACCCCAAGATATCCCAATGGCACAATGGATAGAATCACGAATTGCTCGCCTTGAAGGCCGTAAATATGACTGGAACGCCTTGAAATTCCAAGCTGATTACGACCCTAAATATCGTCGTGCCCAAATGCGCTACATCGGTACTGGTGCAACAGGTGTTGCTAATGACGTGAATACCGTCCCCGCAGAGAACTTCACTTTCTCCACCATGGTATTACCCGCCAAATGTGAAGGCCCCTTACATTTACATCCTGATGTTGAAGAAGTGTTTTTCATGCTGAAGGGCACTATTACGCTATTTGTTCGTGATGGTGACGAAGAGTATGAAACGGTTCTCAAAGAACGTGACCTAATTTCTGTTCCAGCGGGGATTTACCGTGGTCTATTTAATCATGGAGAGGAAGAGGCATTAATGTGCGTGATGATTGGCACACAAAAGCCTGCAATCCCGACTTACCCAGAAGACCACCCGTTATCTAAAGTGAAACGTAACTAACCGGAGTTATCAGTGATGAATTTGCCAATCGAAAAACTTCCTGCACAACAACTGGCTGATTTTGGCCAATACCGCCTTAATTGGCGCTGTTCAGGTCATGGGCATGCCGTCGTTTTATTGCACGGGATCAGCTCTGGCTCGGCCTCATGGGTAAGCCAACTGGCTTCTTCATCACTGACCGACCACTATCGACTGTATAGCTGGGATG
The DNA here is from genome assembly GCF_049545585.1 of Providencia sp. NPDC089933. NCBI lineage: Bacteria > Pseudomonadati > Pseudomonadota > Gammaproteobacteria > Enterobacterales > Morganellaceae > Providencia > Providencia sp. NPDC089933. Next base: position 44,889 of record NZ_JBMWDT010000007.1, on the reverse strand, counting down.
CTCCCGGCTATTCGGGCAGCTCAATGCTCAACACAGCGAAACCAACTGCTGTTGACTATGCTACAGCATTAAAAGCTTTTTTAGATAGCCTAAAAATACAACAGGTCGTTTTAGTCGGGCATTCACTCGGAGCCTTGATGGCTAGCGCTTTTGCCGCACAATATTCTCAGCGAGTAAAAGGATTATTTTTAGCTAATCCAGCTCAAGGCTATGCCTCTAAAAGCCCTGAACAGCAAGCTTCCGTGTATCAACAACGGCAGATGATTGTAACTAATTCAGGGTTACAAGCCTATGCTGAAAACCGAGCCGCCGCCCTACTATCACCCAATGCAACCCCAGAAAAAATCGATTGGGTGAAACAAAATATGGAAAAACTTAATCCCCAAGGCTTTCTTGCGGCAGCATGGATGTTAGCCCATGACGATATTAGTTTGTATTTAAAGGGTTATAACGGGCCAATCGAAATACTGGCAGGCGCTGATGACACCATTACGCCACCACAACAAGTACAGCAGCTCGCGATACAACAAGAGTGCCCTTTTTGGTTGATTAAACAAGCGGGACATGCCAGTTACCTTGATACCCCCACACAGTTTAATCACCATTTGAAACAATTTTTAGAGACGGTATACAACCCAGTCGAATAAAGGAATCCTTATGAATTTACAGTTAAATAACCGTATTGCTGTCGTGACTGGAGGGAGCTCTGGTATTGGTTTTGCAACAGTCAAACTGTTACTCGACGAAGGTTGTAAAGTTGCTTTTTGTGGTCGAGATACTGAAAAACTACAACACGCTCTCAATACATTACGGTCTCTCTACCCTCAAGGGGAATTTATCGCACAGCGCTGTGATGTCCTCGATAAGGCACAAACAGAAAACTTCGCTCAACATGTTTATCAACACTATGGGCAAGTTGATCTTCTGATTAACAATGCGGGTCAAGGCTATGTTGCAAGCTATGCTGACACTCCTGAAGCCGCTTGGTTACATGAAGCACAATTAAAATTATTTGGTGTCATTAACCCAGTAAATGCTTTTTTACCTTTCTTAGAACAATCCAATATTGCGTCAATTACCTGTGTTAATTCGTTATTAGCGTTACAACCCGAGCCCCATATGGTCGCCACATCTGCCGCACGCGCTGCTCTGTTGAACATGACATTAAATTTATCGAAAACATTGCTACCCAAAGGGATACGCGTTAACTCAATTTTGCTCGGTATGGTCGAATCAGACCAATGGCGGCGTCGTTTCGAAAACCGGAGTGATAAAAGCTTGGATTGGCAGCAATGGATTGGCGATATCGCTAACAAGCGAGGGATCCCGATGCAACGTTTGGGGAAACCAGAAGAACCAGCCCGTGCCTTAGTTTTTTTAGCTTCACCGATGGCTTCGTTTACCTCCGGTGCCGCTTTAGATATTTCGGGTGGCTTTAGCCATCATATTTAAAGGATTAATTATGAAAACATTAATGTTGATTGGTTATGGTGCAATGGCACAAGAAGTGATTGCTCGTTTACCTCGTGGAATAACCCTTCGCTGGGTTGTGGCTCGCCCTCATCACCATAACGCAATACAAGAACGCTTCAAGGGCGCGGTGCTCCCTATTGATAGCCTTGATGACTTTAACGAACACCCCGATTTAGTGTTGGAGTGTGCTGGTCATCAAGCGGTACAGCAGTATGCGCCAACCATTTTACAAAGGGGCTGGACTCTTGCCATTATTTCCACTGGTGTACTGGCTGATGCCACTTTCGAAAACACACTAACCACATTAGCAAAGCGTCATCAAAGCCAACTAATTCCTCTCTCAGGCGCGGTTGCTGGGCTTGATGGTTTACGAGCAGCCAAAGAGGCGAACATTACCCACGTCATTTATCAGTCACGTAAAAGCCCTGCCAGTTGGCGCAATGGTGCTGCTGAGCGTTATATCGACTTATCGAGTGTCTCTGAAGCTACCGCCTTTTTTAGTGGTAGTGCGCGAGAAGCTGCCTTGAACTTCCCAGCCAATGCTAATGTTGCCGCTACCGTTGCACTGTATGGCATAGGTATGGATGCAACTCAGGTACAACTCATCGTTGATCCGGACACCACCAAAAATTCGCATCAAATTGATGTAAGAGGGGATTTCGGGCATTTTTCTATTGAGTTAAATGGCAACCCCCTACCTTCAAACCCAAAGACATCTATGCTTGCAGCCCTAAGTGCCGTTGAAATTTGCCGCCGTATTGCTGAGCAACAGGTAAACTAATAGGAGCCTAATCATGAATAAAATGGATATTTTTGTGGGGGGAAAATGGCAACAAGGTCGTGGACCTGAAATGCAATCACGTTTTCCGGGTGATAACCATGTCGTTGCTACTCTCAACAGTGCCAGCCTTGAAGATGTCCAAGACGCCGTAAACGCGGCGGACAAAGCTTGGCGAGAACCTACCTGGCGCAATATGCCTGCGCATCAACGCGCGGCTATCTTATATAACGTCAGCGCATTGATTGATGAGCAGCGCGAAACCTTAACGCAATTACAAACTTTGGACAACGGGAAGCCGTGGGCTGAAGCGCGTGGTTTAGTCATGAGCGCAGCCGCCACCGCACGTTATTTTGCCGCCGTTTGTGAGGTTTCTGGAGGGGAGCTTCCACCTCGACGCCAACCAGACTTGATGACAATAAGCACTTACCAACCCATCGGAGTGATCGCCGCCATCACACCGTGGAACTCCCCCATTGCCAGCGATATGCAAAAAATTGCTCCGGCGCTTGCCGCAGGTAATGCGGTTATTTTAAAACCTGCGGAAGCCACGCCACTAATTTCATTAAAATTGGCAGAACTCTTTGAACAAGCAGGGTTACCAAGTGGCTTACTCAGCGTATTACCGGGAAAAGGCTCTATTGTGGGTGATGCATTGGTTCGCCACCCGTTAGTGCGAAAAATCTCTTTCACCGGGGGGACAAACACGGGTCGCCAACTGGCTCATATTGCGGCGGATAAACTGATCACGACCTCCCTCGAACTGGGTGGGAAATCCCCAACAATTGTGCTAGCAGATACTGACCTAGACATTGCCGCTCATGGAGTCTGTTACGGTATTTTTAGTTCAATGGGGCAAGCTTGTATCGCCGGTTCTCGCTTATTTGTTGCCCGCGATATCTACCAACCTTTTATGGAAAAATTAACCCAATTAACCCAGAACTTGATTATTGGCGACCCAAGGCAAGAACGCATCCATGTGGGGCCTTTAATTTCAGCGGCTCACCGTGATAGCGTCAAAACCTACGTTGAACAAGCCGTCCAACAAGGCGGTCATATTCGCCTTGGCGGTACCGTTCCCACAGACCCCGCACTACAAAATGGCAATTATTTCTTACCGACCATTATTGAAGGCCTCAGTAATCAATCTAGTGTTTGCCAAGAAGAAATCTTCGGCCCCGTCTTAGTGGTGATCCCCTTTGATGATGAAGCCACATTGATCCAAGAAGCTAATGATTCCGTTTATGGGCTGGCTGCGGGGATTTGGACTCGCGACTATACTCGCGCCTTTAAACTGGCGGATGCCCTTGATGTAGGAACAGTTTGGGTCAATACCTACAAAGTTTTTTCCATCTCAACCCCATTTGGGGGCTTTAAAGAAAGTGGCATTGGCAGAGAAAAAGGCTTAGAAAGCCTAAAAGCCTATATGCAACAAAAAAGCCTTTTTTTGGCACTTAACCCACAACCAAACCGTTGGTGTGAATAGCTTATCCGTTAAAGGATTACGGCTGCATTTAGGAGAATACAATGTCTGAAATGATTACAGTTGGCGAAGCTATCGCCAGAACACTTGAACAATACCAAGTCACAACGGTTTACGGGGTTATTTCTATTCACAATTTACCTATTGCCGATGCGATTGGCCGTCGTGCTAAAATTGACTTTACCCCAAGCCGTGGAGAAGCCGGAGCAGTAACTATGGCCGATGCACACAGCCGTTTTAGTGGCTTAGGCGTCGCGCTAACGAGTACGGGGGCTGGAGCAGGAAATGCAGTGGGGTCAATGATTGAAGCTATGAATGCTTGTTCACCAATGCTCCACATTACTGGGCAGGTTGAAAAAGCCTATTTAGATATGGATGCAGGGTTTATTCATGAAACAGCGGATCAACTGGGTTTCTTGCGTTCAAGCTCTAAACAAGCATTCCGTGTACATACACCAGAACAAGCGGTGGCGACACTGCATAAAGCAATCCAAGTTGCGCAAACCGCCCCGTGTGGCCCTGTTTCGATTGAAATCCCCATTGATATTCAAAGTGCCCAAGTGCCATTGTCCTTATTAAGTGCCCCGCTTTCTGTGCCAACTTTGCCCGCAATTTGCTCATCACAAATAGAAGCCATTTGGGACAAACTTCAGCATGCACAGCGCCCATTATTGTGGGTCGGTGGCGGTGCATTGCAGGCGGTAGAAGCCGTTAAACGCTTGGCTAACCAAGGTGTCGCCGTAATCAGCAGCACCCATGGAAGAGGTATTTTATCGGATGATCACCCGTTCAGCCTGCGTGCTTTTCATAATGCGGACTCAATTGAGACATTAATGCGTGAATGTGATTTGACGCTGGTCGCGGGCTCCCGGTTACGCAGTAATGAGACTAAAACTTGGTCATTACCATTACCTCACCCCATCATCCAAATTGATATTAACCCGTTAGCGGCAAACCGCAATTACTTAGCCGACCTCAATATCACAGGGGATTGTAAAGGCCTGCTTAATGCGCTTGCCGATAAAATTGAGCAAGCTAACCGCCCAGTTTCTTCTGCATGGAAACAGCAAATACAACAAGCCGTTCAGTTGGCAGAACAGCAATTAAGGGCACAATGCGGGCCATACAGTGAACTCAGTGATGCTGTCGAGCAAGCCTTACCCGAACATGGTATTTTTGTGCGGGACATTACTGTATCAGGCAGCTTATGGGGCAGCCGTTTATTAAAAGCTACACAGCCGATGCACAATATTCATTCCTTAGCGGGTGCCATTGGCTTAGGCCTTGCGATGGCCATTGGTAGTGCGAAAGCCAACCCAAATACCGCAGTGATTGGCTTAGTTGGGGATGGCGGCTTGATGTTAGGGGTCGGTGAGCTTGCGACTATGGCTCAAGAACAACTACCGATTGTGTTGATAATCATGAATGACCAAGGTTATGGTGTCATGCGTGGTATTCAGGAAAAATATTTCTCAGGTCGCCAATATTATAATGAGTTATTAACACCATCATTTAGCCAACTAGCACAATCGATGGGGATCACCGCCCTAACGGTAGATAAACCCAGCGAATTCCAACCTATACTTCATCAAGCTGTTGCTTTAAAGCGGCCAGTTGTCGTTGAAGTATTAATGAATCATATCGGTAAAATGAATTTCTCGGGCCCCCCGCAGAAAAAACTATTTTAACCTCTAACTTCTTATCGAGCGCGGCACTCCGTCGCGCTTTACAAATCCATTAAACAAAAAACTCTCCTATGTCTGATACAAATTACTTTCCTAGCTGATTCACCACATTTTGCTCAATATGGCAAAAAATCCGCTCCTGACAACAGGTTAGTATTTGTTAGGTTATTATGTATTTTACATTGAGAGTGGATAGTGGAAATTATATTTAAATAGAAGTTAGGGCATCACCATTTTTTTCCTTATAATACAAAGCATCGTTTCTAAATTTTATTGTTCTATTCACGAATTAACCCAATAATGATTTGCCCGCTCAAAAAAGCAAACAACCTTGAGAAAGACTGGCTGTAATATTCTTATAGTTTAAACTAGGCTTTTCCAAATGATGCCAGGAGACAATAATGAGTAAAGAGCAAGTAAACAGCAGCTTGTTCAATGATGATCCTGTATTACACGCAACATGGCTATATTATCAGGAAGGCAAAAGCCAGACTGAAGTCGCTGCCCTAATGGGCCTTTCGCGTGTCACCGTCGTCAAATATCTACAAACTGCTAGAGAAAATGGTTTAGTTCAGATCAATTTAGATACCAATGTCTTTGGCTCAATTGATGCCGCTTTACGTATTCGTGATAAATTTGGTTTGTATCGAGTTATCATTGTGCCTGATGGCGAGCATGCCGGAAAACGAACAGACTCAAAATTGATGCGTTCCAGACTTTCCCGTGCTGGAGGGATGTATTTAAACCAAGTTATCGAGAACAATGACGTTCTTGGGGTTGCTTGGGGAAGAACCATCCATGAGATGAGCAAAACGATGACACCAAATTCATGTAAAAATGTCACCGTGATCCAGATGCTAGGTTCCATGCCTTCTCAGCCAGACCTGACAATCCTCGAATCGTCGTCACAAATAGCGTTTAAACTGTCAGGGAAAGTGGCTTCTCTTCATGTCCCAGCGGTTGTCTCCAGTGCAAGGTTAGCCATGGAATTACAAGCTGAACCCATCATTCGTGCTAATTTTGAAGTATTAACTCACTGCACAAAAGCCTTCTTTGTTGTAGGAAGCGCACTGGATGAAAACCCGTTAATTCAAGTCGGTGTCCTAAGCAAAAAAGAAATGCAAAACTACCGAGATGCAGGGGCCGTCGGCGTCATTTGTGGCCGGTTCTACGACAAAAATGGAGTACCTGTTATTGCTGAAGTTGATCAACGGATACTAGGAATAAGCCTTGCCCAATTAAGGCAAATTGAGCGTAAAATATTTCTGGCTGGGGGCGAGAGCGGCTATGCTGCAACCTTAGGGGCATTACTCGGCGGCTATGTCACAGACCTTATTGTTGATGAAGGAACAGCTGAGTTTTTATTATCCTGCGAGCTGCCCAACGTTGATTCATCCCCATCCTAAAGAGCAAGGTGCCGCACTTTTTACGGCTCACCTAATAAAAAAGAATATTTACCCCACTATAGACATAATGGGGCAAAATATTTACTGATTTGCCGCTATGATAAGGATAATACCGGCGATATACAGCAAAAACATAGCTAAGAGTAACTTATTCGTGCCAGCTGGTGCGCTGGCGAATTCACGCCAAACAAATACCCCCCAAATCACGGCAATCATAGTAGCTCCTTGCCCTAATCCATAGGATATTGCATACCCTGCTTGCCCTGATGCGATTAGGCTCAGCCCTAAACCAATACACCAGATGATTCCGCCCAACCAACCACAGAGATGGTCCCTTAAGCTACCAGAGAAATACATTTTCCCTTTAACTGGTTCTCCTACGATTGGTTTTTTCATTACCAGTGTATTAAGGACAAAGTTAGATAAAAACAAACCTAAAGCAAATAATACAAGTGCAGAATAAGGTGTCATCAACCCCGCTTCTGGTTCACTTAAATTACCTGATATCGATTGAGCGAGGAAACGGAAAAATGACCCCATAATGATACCGGCAAAAATAGCAGTTATCAGGCCTTTATTACGGCGACTTTTATCCGATGATTGAGTAACACGGCTGTAAGTAATCGCAGTTAGGATGATTGCGGCGACTACACAAGCAACCCCTAAGAACAAAATAGTTGGGTCCCCCTGAGGGCTACCAATATAAGTTGTGATAACACCGAGAACTAATGCAAGCCCAACACCGACAGGGAATGCAACAGCCATACCAGCTAAACTAATTGAAGCAACAAGAAGAATATTTGAAACATTAAAAATCATACCTGCCAATATAGGAAGAAAGATAATATTGATATCCGCCTGCTGAATATCAGAAATAAAACTACGGCCTTCTTCACCAATTGACCCGAGAGTAAAAGCAAATAATAGAGAACAGAATAAAACACCGAGAGAATAGTCCCAATAAAAGAGAGGGAACTCCCATTTCTTATTACTGACTAGTTTTGTTGTGTTAGCCCATGACCCCCAACAAATCATCGTGATAAAACACATAATTATTGCTATAGGATATGATTCCACGATAAACATGAATAACTCCTTGGGATAATTATAATTAATCGTTATAGGTAGAGGTTGGCAGCCATTTTATAAAATGGCTGCTATCGATGAGAACAAGTTGAATTTAAGCGTCAGTTTTTAAACCGTACGTTTTAAATTTACCGATGACTATTGTCATTTCTTCTTTAGATAAAGTGGGAACTTTGCTGTGTAGTCCGCCTATTTTGATGTAGAGATCTGCTAGAGTTTCTGTTTCTCCAGCAAGCCACAACGCTTTTTCCAGTGTTGTTTCCATCGCTATCATGCCGTGGTGTTGCATCAAAAGTGATTTGCTAGATTTAATTCCCTCAAACACACTGTTTGCAAGCTCAGCACTACCAAATGTATGGTATGGAATACAAGGAATATGGTCCGTCCCTGTCACCGCTATCATATAATGAATTGCGGGGATCGCATGGTTCATTATGGATACCGCGGTACAGTTCACCGCATGTGTATGAATAACCGCATTTAATTCAGGTCTGGCTTGGTAGCAAGCCAGATGAAAGAGCCATTCACTTGATGGTGTTTTTCCAGACTCTGATACCCCCTGACCATCAACAAAAACAATCATATCGGGTGTCATTTTCGAATAAGGTATACCACTTGGTGTAATGAGCATTCCATCAAGATACCTCACGCTGACATTACCCGACGTCCCTTGATTCAACCCAGAAGCATTCATTTCCTGGCAAGTGACGATAATATCTGCCGCTAATTTGAGTCTTTCCATCTTAGTTCCTTAGAAAGCGTGCATATACCCCATGCACACTCAATTAAATAACCGAATTTTTTAGGTCGGCGAACATGTTGGTTAATGCAGGTTCATTCGCTGCACAAACACCACGCTCCGTGATCAATCCAGTAATATATTTAGCAGGCGTGACATCAAAGGCGTAATTACCACATGTGGTGCCTGCCGGCGCAGTATTAACCCAACTTAGTTCACCCTCGGGGTTGATCCCATATACATGTGACTGTTCAGCACCATTGCGTTGCTCTATGGGGATTGTTTTCCCATCCTTAAGCGTCCAGTCGATAGTTGGAGATGGGAGCGCAACATAAAATGGAATTTGATTATCATAAGCCGCCAGCGCTTTTAGATATGTTCCAATTTTATTACAGACATCCCCCTGCGTTGTGGTTCGGTCAGTACCAACAATGCATAGGTCGACTTCGCCATGCTGCATCAGGTGACCACCGGCATTATCAGCAATTAATGTATGAGGAACTCCGTGTGAACCCAATTCAAATGCAGTAAGGCCACCTTGATTACGCGGGCGAGTTTCATCTACCCAAACGTGAATACGAATCCCTTCTTCATGAGCCTTATAAATTGGCGAAAGTGCGGTCCCCCAATCGACCGTGGCAAGCCAGCCTGCATTACAGTGAGTCAATATATTTACGACACTGCCTGCCGGTTTTTTACTCGCGATTTCCCGAATAATTTCTACGCCATGGAGCCCAATTTGCTCACACAACTCGACATCTTCATCGGCCAGTTTTCCGGCAAGCTCCCAAGCAATGTCCCTACGCGTCTGTTCAGGAGCATCCTTCAAGCTTTCCATCATTCTATCGAGTGCCCACTTTAAATTGATAGCAGTAGGTCGGGTCTTGATTAACAAGTCATAACTTGATTGTAGATTTTTATCACTCGGGTTCTGTTGCATACCTAGTGCCATTCCGTAAGCAGCAACAACCCCAATCAAAGGCGCCCCACGCACCCACATTTCTTGAATAGCAGTTGCTACTTTTTGTGCGGAATCGAGCGTGAGTACTTCAAATTTAAAAGGCAGTTTAGTTTGGTCGATAATTTCTACTGATTTTCCATCTTTAGAAACCCAAACTGTACGATAGTGTTTCCCTTCAATATTCATGAATTCCTCTTACTGTTTTTTAGCTAATTGGATAACTGAAGCCATCTCTTTATAAAGACTGGCATTGACAATAAGCTCGCGAGCCATGGTAAGTGCGCGTTTTTCGCATTCAGCACGAAGAGCAATGTCTTTAATTTGTTTAAACTCTGCCACCCCTGCGAATCCAATTATGCGGCGGTTCATTTCCATTCCCGCATTGACTAAGGAATCTTCAAGTAGTGTGGCAAAGAATTGGTCTTGGGCTTCCTGTAAAGCTTGGCGGCCGAGTTCATGTTGATAGAGTTCTGAAGGCCACGCGTCCCCTTGTGTTTTTGTATTCCATAATTGGCGGAATTCTCGAACAAAAACAGACCAAGTTGAATCGACTTGGTCAAGTAACCAGTTTTGATATTCAACACGACTTGATGGATTTTCATCCCATGCTGGTCTAGAAAAGAAAGCCATCAGTAAATTGCCAATATAGTTACCAATATCAAACGCCATTGGTCCCATAAATCCAAATTCAGGGTCGATAACTTTTGTATCACTCTCGGTGACCATTACTGAGCCTAAATGCAAGTCACCATGTAACAATGATTGTGCTTCAGTCATAAATTTATATTTATAACGCATGGCAACTTGGATCATTTCTTTATCTTGCCACATCTTTTCTACTGCTTGGTCTAGCTCAGGGGATAGCCAATTATTACGTTCGGCATTGAAATATGGCTCAGTGAAGATCAGGTCTTCAGTAATTTTACAAAGCTCATGATTCAGAGAGAATTGAGCGGTCAGCGCTTTTTTCTGATCGGCTTTCATACCGATATCTGAGGTATAAAAAAGAGTTTTGGCAATAAATGTCCCAATATCTTCAGCAAGTTTTGGGAATTTTTTACCTGCCATCACTTCTTTACGCAGGATGATATGAGGTGAAAGGTACTCCATCGCAAACAGTGCCATTTCTTGGTCATAAAAATAGACTTCAGGAACTAATTCATGGCCTGCACAGCGAGCTTCTTGAGATAAAATATTGTATTCAAAACCTGCTCGAGTCAGGGACAATGGCCAGCTTTCCCCTCCAGCCCTGACCCATGGTAGTGCCTGTTTTACCACAATTGTTTTTTGTGTCCCTTCAACAAGAAACACCATATTCAAATTACCATCACCAACTTCATTTACTTTCCATTGATTAGGCTCTCCACCTAACGCGCATGACGAAGTCAGTTTGGAAGCTAAATAAATTGGTAGTGTTTCACACGTCAGCGGCTTGTAGCCTGCTGGAATTGAGTCCAACATAACAAATCCCCTTACTGTTGTTTAATCGCCTTGTGCTTTACATATGCAAAGTATACATTATCAATTGTAAAAGTTAATGTGATCTATGTTCACTTTCTGAAAGCCAATAAATTGAGATACAGGTAATATTTAGCCTAAAGACGATAAAAACCACCCTGAGCATAATTATCTTATGTTTTATATAAAGTTCATTTGTATAGCTATATAGAGGATAACCCTCACTGCTACAGTGGTTAAATTTTCTCAGTATTGAGCGCTAAATATTTCTTATCTAATTTACGAACGCTTCATTTTTAAGGATAAAACTGAATGTGATTTTAAGGCGGGGTGGTCATGGCTAGGTATATATAGGTTATTAGAGTAAAAAGAGAGGCTTTTAGCTATATTCATTCAGAGTATTTGCTATTTAAATACTCTATTTTTAGTCATTATTTTTATACCCACAAATCTCTCCATATTGAAAATTCATTAGCTACATAAATACACACCAAAATAAATGATTAAGTACTGATATACATCATCCTCCCTAATGAGGGATTTCACATTCCCCCCTCATCAGGAGGGGATCGTAGGTATATTTAGGCAGGGCTGGTTTTGAATTGCATTCAATTTTCTAAATAGTGTTTTTTCTCTAAACTAAACAATATTGAATACAATTACTGTGCTACCTGAATGCTGTCCTGCTGTTGGAGCTGTGCCGCTTAATACCGATTTAATTTTTAAGGCCACTGAATTGGCAACCGAAATACGACTACCGTTTGTGACACTAACACGAGATTTTACACCGCCACCTAAATCAATATCTGGAGATGGGACTTCAATTGAAACTGTTGCGGCTCGATTACAGCTTAGTTGAATAGTTGCTTCTGCTGTATGCCCATTAACTTGCCCAGCATTTAAAGTACCGTGTGTAATATTAGCATCACCATTTACGTTACATTGGACATTAACAGGCGGTACTGGTGTACAAGGGGAACTATAAATTGAAAAAGGCCTCCCTAGTCCTAATGCACCTGAACTTGCAGGGATTGCGCCTATACAAACCTCCCATTGGCTTGGTTGCCAATTCCATTGCCATGTTGCTATTCCTGTTGCACCAAATCGGCGAATAAACATATCATTCGCCATCTTCCAGGTCATTCCTGCTGTAACGGGTATACTTCGACCATTAAAATCAATAACACTTCCATTTTCATAGTATAAAACCACACCATAGCTACATTGAGAACCTGCACAAGGTATTACTGTATTTTCAGCAGGATTATTGCTTCCAGTTGTAAACCACGAAGCGATAACGAATAAGGGTGCTGATTGACCGACGTTTGAAAGCATCGTACGATCAGCGTGAGCGATGCTCGAAAATAAAAAAATAAGAATAAAAATAACTTTTGGCATAATAAATATTACCTTCAATTTTCAATAACCATTTAATTATTATTGGTATTCAACCACCAAAGTGGCGCTTGCAGTAAACGTGCCGCCAGTCAATGTGCTATGGCTCATTGTAAAAGGCGCGGCTGTCAACTTGGGTCTTAAGCTGTAATTAAAATTAGCCCAGCCATTTAAATTTAATATATTATTTCCAAATCGGAATATAATTGATAAATTATCTCTACTTGTCCCTAACATTGTGGAATATATGCCATCACTCCCAACTATTCGTAGCTTTAATGCAGGGTTATTTGCACCATCAGAACAATTTAAATTAAAAGGAATTTCCCTTTGATATTCTAAACCATTAATTTTAGGTACAGAAATATCACCAAAATCAATAGTAATAGGTTGATTTGGATTTATCGATGATGTGATATCACAAGTCTGCTGTAAAACAATCACACTAACATTCGTATTAAATATTGCAGCATTAACGTTAAAATTAACAAGAAATATAAGTATGGATGTTATACCATTTACAAATCCCCTTTTACATTTTCTAGATTTATTCATTTAAATCACCTATTGGTCTTTCATTAGAATTCAAATACGACATTTTTAAAATTTACTTGTATATTAATTGAAATCCAAGGTGTAATAGAGCATAGCCGTAAACTCACCAGGTATTATTTTTGTTTCATTTTGACTTTCAATTTTAACAAAGGCATTTAATTGAATCGCCATTGTTCCATTTGAAATGGCAATAGGAGATAACACTGAATTCATAGGTATCTTTTTCCCAGAGCTATCCATTAAACCTATGACAACACCTTTCGCTGTACTACTAGGATTTAGCATTAAATAGCCATCCGAAGTTACATTACCAGCAGTACCCTGAACTGATAGTGAAATTGTATTGGCAATAGATACATCACAATCTTGTAAAATAATAGAAAATGGTTTTAGTGATGTTTTTTCATGTAAATAAAGCTGTTTATCAACAATAACACCAAACTCAACTACAGTTGGCGTACCCTCATCTATTGTACAAGGTAATGAAATTAACGTGCCTTCATACTGAACTGTATTATTATTATCTCCAAATGAGGCTGCGCATAGCATCATTAGAAAACCCAAAAATAGGCCAGAGTTTATTTTTTTCATATTAATTTCCTTAGGGGTAATTAATGGAAATTGTTGCTGTTGCTGTAAATTTCCCTTCTATTATCGGTGTAGTAGGCTTGGCTATTTTTACGGGTATAGAATATAGCGGAATCTGTAATTTACCATTATTTGTCATAGTAAGTTTTTTTCTTATCATTCGGTGCAATAACGGTACTATCTGTTGCGTTATATAAACGAATCCCTATACCAGCTCGGGAAGTTTCTAATGCTTTTTCATCAAATAATACTGGGTTCCCCATATAATTTAGCTCTAAAGACACGTTACTGCCTAAATTAGCTCCACAGTCAATATTTAAAGACCAATTTTTTTGGAACCGTTTACCATCAATACGTTGAATCGCTATCTTACTAAATTGAATATTAACTGGTTTATTGATGCCTTCTGTTCCATAAATATCGCATGGAGGTGTATCAATAAGATTTCCTTTAAATGATAAGCTCGTAGAGTTATTAGAAAAAACATTAGGGCTATTTAATATTAAAAATATAAATAAGAAATAGTTTATCATCTTAGCGAAAATGTTAACTGTTTTTATCATAGGGAAACCTTTATAGATACACTGAATAATAAATTTTAATCTTATTCATACTCCGCTAAAAGCGTTGCAGTTGCAGTAAAACTACCCGCTGTAATATTAGCTGCTTTAGCATTAATTACTGGATTAGCATAGATAGGGTCTCGACGGCTATTTGGAAACTTTATAGGGTCAAGATTTACACGAATTGTAGATAAATTTGTAGATCCACTATAAAATGAAATACCTAAATTTGTATTGCTCGTTGTAAGTAAATTTGTATTAAAACTAGCAGCAGTCCCCTTTATACTTAATGAAAGCCCTGTATTATTTGGCGCATCACAAGTCAATTTATATTTAATCTCCTGCATATAATTCATTCCAGTTATATTTCTAATAACCATATCTTGAAAGTCAATAGTAATTTCATTACCATTTAACCCTGTAATTTCACAAGGTGGGTTTTGAATTAAGTTTCCTTTGAAATTAATCCTTACAGAATTCGCTGCTAATGCAGATGGAATTTGTATACTCAAAATAGATACTAGTGTCGAAATTATTAAAATACTTATACTCTCTTTCATATGAATTTTACTCAGAGTTAATCATAATTTAATTGGAAGCTAATAACCGATGAAAATTTACCTGGCGTCATATTCATCGAGGTTCTAACAGGAATCACACTGTAAGTTAAAATACTTTGCCCTTGTGGAACTAATTTAGGTTTTGTATATTCCCCTAGAGTAATAGTATTTCCTTGTTTATCTTTCAGTACTAAGCCTAAGCCTTCAATACCTCTAATTGAGATATACTTCGACATATTTTCACTTTTAGTTGTGACGAACCTTATTGAAAACCCAGGTTGGTCATTACTCCATGTCATATTACCAGAGTACGGTTCTAACATGTTAACGGGTGTTGCAAGGCAATCAAGTAGTTCAATATAAAACGGATACTCATTTCCCATAGAATGAATACTGGGAAAATCTGCTGTTTTTAAATCGCTAATTTCAATATCTTGATACATTGAATGCATTGCAATACGACACGGACTTTCTGTTAGTATTCCTTTCACATGCACTTGCCCATGCTGCCCATCAACATCCCAATGATTAATTGGAAATTGATTTTCTGCAAATGTCATTCCGGATATAGAAAATAGTAATAGAACAGGATTCCATTTTTTTTGAAAGACATTCATCTTATATTCCTTTTCTTAAAGAGTATCAGGATTTCTGTTCTTCTACTTGACAGTTCATTTCTTGGCAGCGGAAATGTAATTCAGGTCTACCACCGTAATCATTGATATAAATCAGTACGGGGTTATTACCTAAAACACTTGTACTTACACCTAATTTTTCGCTACCAAATGGTGCGATCATTATTGGAGCAAAATCATTTGGATCGGTTTTTAATCTGTCTGAAAATGCATTTAAAATTGTGACGTAATATGCCGTTGGATTTTTGACAATGACCTCATGTCCTGATTTCTCTAATGTGATTTTTTCTTGCCATGGTTTTTCATCATCTTTTGGAACGATAGCTGCTGGGCGATAAAATAATTTTATTCGCGTTTGTAACGCAATTTGCAATACATTATCTTTATCACTTTTAGGTGGCACTTCGCGCAAGTTAAAATAGAATAGGCTTTCTCTATCTTGTGGTAACTCGTTTATCGTTGGCATTAAATCAATTTTAATTTGGCTAGATTTACTAGGCTCTAAACGTTGAATTGGTGGCAACGCAACTAATGGCTTAGTAATTTTCTCACCAGTTTGGTTTTCTAACCAACCTTGAGCTAAGTAAGGTAGCTCAGGATTATTATTGTTTATATTTAAAGTGACAGATTTTTGATTACCGTCAAAAATAATGCGAGTGCGATCTAAAGAAATACCAGCGAAAGACATGTTTGCCAATAAAATGCTGGATAGCCCTATTAATAAACTGTGGGATAATTTATATTTCATAATTTATATACCTTTACTTTTTCTTTATTTAGACATTAGATTATTGGTGATTTTCTCGAACACAAAGTGCCAATAACCCTCCCGATAAGTCATCCAACTTTTTGGGAAAAACAATTTTACATTCTTGGTTAGAAGATAAATTTACTCGCATTACTTCATCGGCATTAATTCCACTCAAATAGGTATTCCCTTCGTCGCCGACAATACCGGTGTTTTGCCCTTTACTATTTTTAACTTGGGAACCAAAAGCGGGATATGTCCCATCTTCTAACCTGATAACGACCATACCTTTTAATCCTGATAACACATCAAAGTGTCTATAACCAACGGCTCCTTCCGTTAATGTTGCTTGTTGCACTGACTGCTGCGCATCTGCATTATCGGGTAAGTTATTTAAATCAATTTGTATATTATTTCGGTTGTAATTACTCATGTCGCTAATGACTGCTTTACCAAATAAATTCGTTTTAACTGCAATACCTGAGCCACGAATAGGAATATCAGGAACACCATCTGTATCAACCAAGAGCCGAGTTCCCCCTGCAAGGCTAGAACCATGGAATGCCCCACCTTCTGGTGTTATTGTTAATCCGCCATTTGCACTAAACCCAGCGGCACGATACTGATTCATCGCATAGCTAACGTTAGTAGAAAGCCAAGCATCATTTCCTTGATATGAAAAGTACCCACTTGTTGTCGCGCCTTTACGATTGTTTCCGATGTTAAATTGATAATTCATTCTTTCTGTTAATGTATCGAAATAGGATGCATTATTTGAAACATTGTTATGACTTATATCCATCGAATAACCGAGGCTTGCAGAGCTTCCCCAAGGTATAGAGACTGAAAAATAAATGCTATCGTCACTTTTTGAGTCTGTTTGCTGCCTATTTGCGGAAACAGTTGCACTAATATTTTTCCAACTGCCTATATCAAAATATTTTGATAGCATTAAGCTGTAATAATCATTGGCTGGTCGGTCCCAATAGGTTTGGTGGTTATAGTTAAAGTACAAAGAAAGACCACTTTCAATAAAGTTCTTATTAATTGATAACGTATATAATTCTTTGCTAGAGCCATAACGCATACCTGTTACTCGAAAATCTAAAAAATCACTCATATTCATAAAATCTCGTTCTGAAAAACGATAACCAGCAAAGTTAATTTGACTGTTATATTCCTCAAAACGCTTTGAATAATTCAGACGATAAGATTTACCTTTTAACGAACCATCGTTAGGAATATTTGCAATAGACTGCGTGATATCAAATGAAAGCGCGCCAAAAACCAACAGGTCACGACCAATACCAATAGATATTGATTTATAGTCTTGACTACCTAATATTCCACCAAATAATGACCAGCCATTACTGACTCCCCATGAAAATTCTCCCATACCGAAGCTCACGCCTTGACGGTGGCCTTGGTTATCAATAGGTTTTCCCGTTGCAAATTTATATTGAACCTGACCTGGCCGTGTTAAAAAGGGCAAACTGGCGGTATCAACATCAAATGTTTGTGTGCTCCCATCTTGCTCAGCAACTGTAACATTCATTTTTCCTGTAATTGCATCACTGAGGTTTTGAATACGAAATGGGCCTTGAGCAACCTGTGTTTCATAAATCACTCTTCCTTGCTGACGTATAGTAATTGTGGCATTTGTCTTTGCTGTTCCAACTATTTCTGGTGCATAACCACGTAAGTTAGGCGGCAGCATGTTCAAATCAGATTGCAATCCAAGCCCAATAAACTTAAATGCATCAAATACACCTGAATTTAAAAAATCCTCACCTAGAGTTAATTTTGCTTGCAAAGCGGCTATCGCTCGATAAGCATAGATACGATTCCAATCAAAATTATGTTGAGTTGTTTTTTGTTCTCCAGTTGTACGATTGATTTGAGATTGCCATTCACCACGGAATCTCCATGCCCCTAAATTAACACCCGCTACACCATTTCCACTTAAAGATGATGATGTTTGATCTTGTTCAAGCGAATCGTTAATTGCTCCATTTATATTGTAGTCAAATAATAAAGCCGAAATACCATGATCCCAACGACTAGGAGGGTCCCAGTTTTCATAAATTTGTTCTAAATAGGCCTGAGGGACATTAATATTAAGTGAAGAGGTAGATAGATCCCCTTCAACAGACATCCCATCTAAACTATTTAAATTTAAGCATTGGCCACCCTGTTCCCATAATGCTTTATTTAAGGCTTCTTTTGTTAACCCTAATCTTTCGACAATATCTGGGGAAAGGCAAGCCACACTACCTGAATCTGAAGTTTCACTTTCATTAAATATAACTGACATTTCAGATAATGAATGACCATTAATATTAATTTTCAAGTTATACGTACCAGGCATAATAAATCCAATACGATTAAATTGTTCTAAATCAATATTGTTTCTATCTTCTACATCTAATACATCAGTATTAAATTCAATTACCCTAGCAAATGTGGTAGTCAGCATACTGCTATAGAGCATTGATATGATCAAGCCTTTTAATATATATTGTCGTATTTTATTTTGCTTAATAGGCATATTAATTTCCTGACTACCCAAAAATAAATTTCAAATATCTTCAGTGATAATCAACTTTAAATTTTATTGTTGTTCTATATCCACCTGACTTTAGAGATAAACCATTTCTCATAAGCTTCACACCATATTTTAAGTTTGATTCCCCAGGTATTATTGAGTGTTCTTTAAGAGGAATACTGGGATATATTAAATTTCCTTTTTCATCTTCTAGAGACAATGATATTCCTTTTGCGTGACCAAATAATTCGAACAAATTATTTTTGGCTGGTCCATCGAATGTTAATGTGAAATAATTCCAATGCTTTCCTGATAACGTTTCTAAATGGCAACCAATTAATTTAATTGAAAAATACTTTATTGGACTATGACCATATTGATTTATAAGACTCATTGGAATTACACCCATATCTATTGATTGGTCATAAGAGTCCATTGAAATAGCACATGCTGTTTCTAAAATGCTTCCTTGCATATTTACCTTACCAATAATAGTATTGTTATCAGCCAAAGAGTTATTGGCTCCTATAATTAATAAAATTAGGAAGCCCGTGATTTTCCTGATAACAATCATTGGTGGTATGTCCTTTATTTAGTATTTAGTGTTTTCCTAGTAGGTCAGCACTTAATATTTTGCAGAAACTTAGTTATAAGAAAGAACAAAGTTTGTAGTTGCTTCAAATTTGCCTGGGTTAACTTGTGCACCTGAAACACCTTGCAAAGCAGCTTGGAATCTTAGTGAATTATCGCCTGCAACAAAGTTTTGGGTTGTAGAGCTATTCAGGTCAATTTTATTTCCTGAAACTGTCATTAATTTAACACCAGCACCTTGTCCATCACCAGTAATTTGAATTAAACCAGTATTATTACCAGAATTAACCCATTCAGTACCGGTGAATTTTACATTAACAGTATTATTGTAAGTTAATTCGACTTCTTCACCATCTTCATTTGTACCTTTATATTTTGCATTTAAAGTACAACCTTCCAGTTTAATTGCGAATGGTTGAGCTGAAGACATACCACCTGATTCAAGTGTTGTATTAGAAATTTGTCCTAATGGTACTTCTTGGTTTTCATCACCCGGTGCAATTGAACATGGCGCTGTAATAATTGAACCACTGAAATGAACTTTACCAGTACCTGCATCAACTGCTAATGCTGACGCACTCATTGCACCAAAAACCATTGTTGCGATAACTAACTTTTTCATATATTTACCTATATAAATTAAAATAAATTAATAACCGAATGATTATTAACATTGACACTAAGCTCATACCTATTTATAGGCATGAGTAAAACCCTTAATTACTCTAATTAAGGAAATCAGTTTTAAAATTTAAAATTAGACAATTAAATTTTGTTCGAAAAATTATTTGCAATAACGTAGTAATAATAATCAGACCAATCCTTGCCAAGTGCATGCAAATAGTTATTTAGCATATCGATCGATATATTACACAACCCATTCTCATAACGAGAAACTTGCTGTTGACTCAGGTATAATAATTTTCCAACTTCAGTACCAGACAAACATTTTTCTATTCTAGCTGATTTTAAAAACTTACCTGTTTCTTTTGTAATATCTAATCCATTGATATATTTAACTTCACTTTTTATCTTATCTACATTTTCTACAAACATAGCCAAGTCTCCTAAAAATATATTTTAATCAATAATCGATTAGCTTAAAACCATAGCCAGATTCTAAATAATAAATTCTAATATAATAATAAGTCATTTAACGGAGGAGTATTTTTTAACTCAACTCATTTGATGTCGCTTACTATAGATTTATCCAATATTGGAGTAAAAGTGTTTTAAGCAATGAAAAGCGAGCTTTTAGATAGGTATGACCTATTGAAAAATATAAAAATATAAAAATATATATTATAACCTATTAAAATTAATTATAAGTTATTATAATCTTATATATCAATAGGTTGAAGAAATTTAGTTAATCACGTTATAAATTATGTTTTCGTTAACATTGTCAGATTTAATATTTAGTACTCATATCTTCACCTATCATACTTGCAATTTGTTACAGTTATTCAATAAAAGATATATGATAACTTTATTAAAATAACTTATATAGATAGTCAAAATATGACAATTACACTATAGAATAAATATTACCTTTAGTTTTAGTTGATAAAATAGATATTTGTTTTAAGACTACCTACAAAGAAACTGAAGGGGTAAATAAGACTTTTGCTTTTCTGTCATATTAGTACCGTAGCTAAATTTTAAAGCCTAACAAAGCTCATCTATAAAGGTGATTTTACTTACTCGTTCTTTCTGTCTAAAGAAAACAAGGAAATGAAATAAATGAATCATTTCAACAGAAATGTTGGAATGTAGAGGGGATTATTTAGTGTAACTCAAAGTAGATACAAACACGGAAAACAGGTAACCCATTGTTTATTAAACTTTAATTATCCCCAGAGTAGGATCATATGACTATAGTATTCTAGGTGTAAAAAAGTACTTCTTATAAATCGAATTAAAAAACCAAACTTTATTAAAACTTAAAACTATAAGTCTAAAAAATTTATTTTTTTAGACTAAACAGCTAGCTCACCTCTTTGAAAACCTTCCTTTCTAACTGACATCACTCCATTCTCGTGTAATAATTTGGTTGTTATTCATATTAATTGTTAAATCAATCATTCATGCTTTAGATTAAGAAAACCACAAATCAATGTGTTGTAAAATCGTGAGGTAGTGCTTAATATAATTAACAGACTGACTGTAAGTGAAATTTATAAACTTAAAAATCATTTTTAACAGAGTAAAAATTATAAACAATGATATATATATTGAACAATTGTATAGAATATGATTCTGAAACTGGTGAGATAATTCAGCTAGGCTCAAACAGCGAAGTGGCCAAGCTTACACCTATTTTAAATCGTATTTTCAGAGTATTAGTCGAAAATAATAACATGATCATCCCAAGAGAAGAGCTTTTAAAAAAAGTTTGGGATGAGCATGGTTTGACTGCCTCAATTAATACATTAAACCAATATATCAGTGCTCTGCGAAAACTACTTTATCAGCACCTTGAGATAGATAATGCAATTTTAAATATTCCTAAAAAAGGTGTTATTTTATCTTCAGAACTCATTATTACACAACGTAACACCGAGCTTGTTCGCCATAGTGAAGAAAAAGGAGATACAGAAAAACTTGATGGAAGGGATAAACTACCTTTAATTGAGCTTAATACACATAATCAAGTCGCGGTATCTTCCGTTATAGCTAAACCCCGAGTATGTTATACGTTAAAGCGTAATTTCTCATTGAAAATTATACTTGGCTTAAGCGTCATTTTAACACTGGCTTCAATGTATAATTTATTTTTTGGTGCATTAAGCTTTGACAAAGTTAATACGTACCTTGTCAGTACAATAGGGTCATGCCCTGTTTATTCATTTAACAGTAATTTTGACGATAAAAATAATTCAAAAGATATTGATAAACATGTAAAAGAGTTTAATTTACAATGTAATAACAGCGCCATTTTTTATTACTACAGTAACCATAGTAATGCTCAAGTAGAAAAACAAACCCTACTGACTAAGTGCGAAGATAATAAAATATGTATTTCAACTCGAATAAATTGGTAGGTTAAGAATGAGAAAAATTACTATTTTATTGTGTGTCATTGCATTATTGTCAGTTGGCCTATTTTTTTATTCTGTGACTGTAGAGGACAACAAATACTGTAGTGCACAAATTAACTCAAATTTTGAGTCTCCCTTATACCCTAAAGCTGGATATGAAATTGACTTAAGGATCGTCCATCAAAAGGATAATAGCGGTTATATAAAGTTGGTTGGTTCAATTTCCACGGATAAAACCTATTCCGTGAATAGAGTCGTTCACTATACTAACTCGACTATTGATGAAATCGATAATATCAAAACGAAAATTACATTAGTGAGAAAGGCAAAAAATGATAATGTGAGTGATGAAGTATTCAATCACTATTTAAAAGCATTTTCTTTTGGTACAACCAGTTACTCGAAAATTAATCAAATCTCCCCTGGAAGGTATCTCTTTTCCAGTGCATTTGGCCCTTACTTTATTTGTGGGGAACAAAAAGAAAACGAGTTGCCTCCTATCTGATATCAATAAAGCATATTGAGAGAAGATATACGGACTGAAGTGTCATAGTCAATTGGCTACCTGAATAGAGGTGTTATTAGTTCAAGGTGACCTATATGACAATGCAAACTCGACGTAATTTCAGTGCAGAATTTAATTTGAGACTAGTTTTTCCCTTGACCAGAGCTATTCCGTACTCAAAGCTACTAACGCTATAAGTGCTAGTAAATTTACTATGGATAAATGAGTTAACCAGTTAAAGCAAAGTTTATTTCAACAAGGCAATTGCTGGGACAATGCGCCAATCAAACGCGTTTTAGGTGCTTGGGTATGATAATAGGCTATCGAAGCTTTGTTGAAACTCAGCACCAAATCACCCGATACATGATTGGGTATGCAGGTAATCGATCTGAGTTGATCTTAGCGTCAAAAGTAAGGACAAGCCTTGCAAGCACTGGATTTCAGATACAAAAAAGACGTCTATTGATACCTCTTGATGTTCTTATGGTGCGAAGGCCGGACTCGCTTTTAATAGGCAATGCATTGTTTTTATTTGATATATATTTATAAATAAATTTTTGTATACTTAAATGTATACTCAATGAACTTTAATGACTACCCGTATCAAAAGCCTTAGCTCTGATACGGGCTGATTTAACGATAACGCTGTTGGATAGGAGTAAAGAATTTATCCCAAAGGTACTCTGCCATACCTTCGTTTGTAAGGAGTTCATTCTTTCCATATCCCCCCATTAAACTATAAAAACCAAGTGTTTGACCATTATCATTAACACTTAAGCTATCATTAAAACTATTTAGAGTTACACCATCATAGCTGAAACAGATGTCTCCTATTCCGAAATTATGAGAACTCGCACGCCAAATCCCACATTGTCCTGATTTTTGACCGTTAATATACACACTACAGGTAAATGAATTTGCATCTGGCTGATGGAACTCTACCTCTACTTCAGAATGCCGCTTCGTTAGCTCAGTGAGTGTATTTTCAAAGTATTTAGCTACATATTCGAAGCCTTCTCTACGGGCTCTATCTTTATCTAGGTCTGTAAATTTTTTTGGTAAAGAAAGATTACTGGAACGAGGTGTAAATATGGTATCAATAGTCTGAGGATCAGAATGAGCAAAGGAATGAATATTTTTACTCAGTTGTGGTTTTTCCTTTTCCATCTCTGCAATAGCGCGGGAAACTGCACTTACAACCTGTACATACCCCTCATCATGAGTAGCAAACTTGGTAATTGGCTTACCATCGATGGTAGCAGCCATAATGCTTCCAAACGGTAATTCATGCCAAGCACACTCTCTAAGGATCACGGGAATCACTACGGCCTCTCCACAATGGTGGCGTTCTAATGCGTTACGCATTTCTATTTGATAACAGTAATCTGAAGCAATGAAATCACTACTGACAAGCAATAAAATGATATCTGCTTCAGAAAAATATTTATCGATCTGATGCTCAAACTCTTGACCGGGCACTATACGACGATCATGCCATGTAGTTATTTTCCCCATCCGTTTCAAAGGAGATAAATGCTTTCAAGCTCATTCCGTAATAATTCATCAGCATGTGAATAAGAGAATACAAGAGTAGTCATAAACGTGGTCAGCTCCTAAAAAAACACTTGCTGATATTTTGCATTATAACTGCTCAAAAGCAATGCTCAACACTGAGTCAACAAGTTAAAACGAGACTTAGGAAGCAAACAATTCCACTATTTAAATACTGTAGCCTACTAGTAATGCCAC
This sequence comes from Providencia sp. NPDC089933, assembly GCF_049545585.1. Classification (NCBI taxonomy): domain Bacteria; kingdom Pseudomonadati; phylum Pseudomonadota; class Gammaproteobacteria; order Enterobacterales; family Morganellaceae; genus Providencia; species Providencia sp. NPDC089933. The sequence continues at coordinate 20,345 of NZ_JBMWDT010000007.1, read as the reverse complement.
TTATATGAACTCGATAATATTTTTTTACAATCAAAAAAATAATGAAATATTCCTAATGATAGAATCAGATAAATTTATTTTATAGGACTTCATTAATGACGATGCTATCGGAACGATATTGTTCTCATTGCTTTAAAAAAAGCAATCAAAAAATCACAGAAAAGAATTACCTAAGAAGAAACGTTTATGTTTGTGAGAATTGTCAGAACTTCACTTTAGAATGTAGAAGCATTGGCTGTCAATGTATGACTAAAGGTGAACTATCAGACCAGAAGAAACAAGAAATTGAGGAGCAACTCAAGAAAGATAACGTTGATAAAAATATTGTTACAAATTTGATTAGCCAATATGCAAGCTGGGATGACGAATTTTGCGCCGAGCACGATGGAACTATTGGCTCATTCGAAAGGCTCAATATTTCAATAGATGAAATAAGTGACTATGACGAAATCATAAAAAGAGACAGTATAAATTTAGTCAAAGTTGGGAAAATATCTGCAACAGCGATAGCTGTCGGAGCAGCAACTGTAGCTACCGCAGGAACGGCATCAGTTGCTGTTGCCTCTGCATTGGGCTCAACTGGAGTATTAGGAGCTGCGGGAACTGGAACGCTAATTTCTACTTTAAGTGGAGCCGCTCTAGCAAATGCTTCACTTGCTGCTATTGGTGGCTCTGTAGCCGGTGGTACGCTAATTATAACTGCATGTGGCGCAGCATTAGGGGGAACTATAGGTGGTGCAATCACGAACAAATATATTAGTGAAGACTCCTCATTTAGAATAAGAAAATTACATGATTCTACTGAAAATAAAGAAACTTTATTTATCAATGGTTTTTTACAGGAAGAAGAAATTAATTTCCCTGACTGGATAGAACAACAAAAGAAAATAAACAAAAATACAAAAATGTACGGTGTCAATTGGTCTTCCTCTACCAATAAGAAATTAGGAAAGACCTTAATGAATCCTTTCGAGAAAGATAAAATCGCAGCTGCAATTTGCAATATTGGAGCAAGAGGAGGAAAAATTGCCGCGGCAAGATTAGCCATGCTAGCGAGTGTCGCCTCCATTGGCTATACCGCATTAGCGAACGATTGGCATGTGTCAATGCACAGAGCAGGAAAAACGGGGGCACTACTCGCTGACATTATTTCACGAACTAATAGTAAAAATTATGACTTTGCAGGACACTCACTTGGCTCTAGAGTGATTTATTACCTTCTTGAATCATTAAAAAGCAATAGTGAACGGCTTAATTCAGATAACATCCACATTGAGAATATATATTTATTGGGTGGTGCTGTCGGTAATGACTCTGCAAGTTGGGAGAATTTAGCTAGCCTTGTAAATGGTAAAATATACAACTGCTACTCTACCAATGATGGTATCTTGAAATGGATGTACCAGACAGCAAATCTAAAATTAAGTAATCCTATTGGCTATAGCCCTATAGAAACCAATTCAACAAAGATCATCAATGTAGATTGTTCCGATATCGTCAACTCTCACTTTGATTGGAAAAAAAATTACTCCACGATCCATCAGCGTATTACGGAAATACACGCAACCGTTTAGATATTTCTACCTTATAGAGTTAAGATAACCATCTGTTATTTAATTATTATCTTAACTCTATAACTATTTATTGTTTAATCACATTTCAGTCTGCAAATAGATAGCAAGCACATCATTTTATGAAAAACGATGTGCTAAGCTTTTATATTCGTTCTCTTCCAGAAAAACACTCATACATCTTTTCTGTCATCACCCACAGTGCCTTATTCAATTTAATATCCCCATCAATGCCATTCACTGAACGCGTGCGAGCGCGTTTACCTTTAGCATTTCTGCCCGATAATCCGCCTTTGATTAAATTCTCCTGCAAGCGTTGGTATACCGTCCACAAATCATCTTTCTTATCTTCCCAGCGACGAGGCTGTAATACTTGTTCCTCGGTAATAGGTTGATGTTCTTCACCAAAACGATACGTCAAAGCCGCATGCGCCAAGGCTTGCTGTGCTGGTGGCGGTAACATAACTGATTGCATTTGTTCACGTTTTTCAGCTACCGCATCAAACGTTTCTAGCACCTCATAAGCCCCTTCAATTACCTTCCCAACGACATCGCCCTTGTGTGGCACACGCACTTCACCAAAGGTATCTCCACACACTAGACCATTTTGGCAGACTGCTCTAAATAACCCCGGTAACATTTGATAACTGCTTGAACCATCATGGCTATTTAAAAGAATGATTTCAGGTACTTGAATACCTGTGATTTGGTCATGGCGTCGAAGTCGTAACATATGCTTAGTGTGCTCTCGACGACTGGAATCACGTACACGAGTCTGGCAGGCAAAGAACGGATAAAACCCTTCTTTTTGTAAGCTATCAAGCAAAGTAATGGTTGGGATGTAAGTGTATCGGCCACTTCTGGATTCATGTTTTTCTTCAGAGAAAACACTCGGTACAGTACGGAATAATTCTTCGATGGTCAGTGGGCGGTCGCGACGAATGCTATTCGCCGCACCAAAGCGAGAAGCTAAACGAGTCATAATGAATTTCCTTTAGATATCAATGTTCAATAGAATGAGTTAATAGCTTGGCGGGTGGGATGAAGCATTAGGGATAGTGGACGAATTCATTCAGTCAATAAGATGAAATATTTCTGCACTTTCAGCATGTTGCATAGCATAGTCACGAAGCTGGTAAAATCGTTCAACCATCACTTCACTTTCGGTTTTAAATGACCAAAGACTGAAAACAATCAAGCAAATAGCGACCCCAGCAGCTTCAGGGCTCATGGTGGCTTCATTCCCATTGTGTGGATTAAACAGGGTTAATTCCTTTTCTGCCAACATAGGGTAGATAAATGCCCCTTGATTGGATAACTGACAAAACTCCCAGAATGCACCTTGATAGTCATCACAAAAGGTATCCATTAAATGAAATATCTGACCTTCTAACTTTATCCATAACGGTACGGTATGAAAATATTGATACCAAAAGTTATCACGACGAGATGAGGGAACCGTTTTGCATGTGATAGGTGAAGCTTGGTGTAATGTAGGCATAATTCAATTCCTGATAGTGGGAACAAAAAACGCGAGCCGAAGCTCGCGTCTGTATAAGGTAAATAAATTTAGAATAACCACCGCCAGAAAGAAACAGCCACCGAAACGAGCCGCTCTCTGACGTGATTCATGACCTGCTTAACGGGCTTTGGGACAGGTAAAACCTCGATCAATTCTTCTATCAAGCCACCGACGGTATGACCAAAGTCTTGTTTAGCTGAAGAAATCACCGTTTCAGAGCAATAGTCTGTTTTCAATTGCCTTGCAATGGCACTACTTGCCTGTGCGGGGAGTGCATTTATTAATATTTCAGCCAATTTATCCAACTGGTAGTTTTCATTAGCTGAAATGATCGCAACAGGATGGATAGGATTAAAGGCTTGTTGCACCTGATTGACTTTTTCCACTAAATGTTGCTGCTGTTTCTCTGATGGCTGTTGCTGGTGGATATCCCACTCTCGGCAAGGCTCTATTTTGTCCGCTTGGTTCAGAACAAAGAGAAATCGTTCAGGGGAGTAATGACAATGCTCGACCAAGTATTGATAGAAGGCTTCATCCGCTGACCATGCTCTATCATCGGCTTTAAGGATCCAAAGAATAAAATCTAACTCCGGTAGCACAGCCTGATAAAGTTGTTGATATTCTTTGTCGTAATCGCGTGATTCCCCCACACCGGGAAAATCAATAAAGGTAATATCACGGCCTGACAATGAAAGCGTATACCGCTGGGCTGAACGGGTACACCCACTCACAGCACTGACACGGCATAAGGTTGATTGGAACAAGGCATTGCACAGACTGGATTTACCGACACCTGTTTTTCCCATTAAACCAATGCTGGGCGAGTAGTGGATAAGTTCAGTGAGTTTGTGTTGTAGTTGGTGTTTTATGGTGGTCGGGAGGGGAGCAAGCACAGCCTCAAACGGTGAGGCTGTAAAGGGTTGGTTCTTGTTCATAATGACTTCCTTTCGTCGGTTAAAGGCTAAATACCTTTGTATTTCAAGGAAGTAATATGTATTTAAGATTTATTAGACTTTTTAGGTATATAACCTTTTTGATAAGTGAATTTTTTACACGTTGGTCCCGTTACAGTCGGGATTTTAGTAAACTGTTTAGCCACTTGTTCAAGGTAGTAAAGATGATAGCGAGGTGAATTTTTAATGTTACAGACAAACTTTTTCCTTTTTTTATCGTCAAAGTGAGGATCTATCTTAATCTTACCCGCTGTCACTTTTTTTATAAGATAATTAGTATGTTTTCTGTACTTTGAGCTTTGTTCTTTAGGGATGAATATGTCAGTATATTCTTTTGAGAAGGGGAGAATTAAATTGCGAATAGCAGCATCAATTTGATACCTTTCTTGACCTTCAGAGTAATAACCTTGTCGGCAAAATTCATCATATTCATTATCCCAGTCAGGGGAAAGTTCGCTATCAAATCTAACGTAGTCTAGCCAAACATTACATTCATTTACTATACACCATTCTCTTGCCATATCACGGATAAAGTAATCTGTAATATCACCAGTGTAATAAAATATAACCTGTAGGAAAGGAATATTCCTTTCACCGAGTAAAACAACATGGGAACATGCCTTGAACACACTATAGGCTTTTCTCTTACCTAGTCTTCTGAGCATTTTATTGAAAGATGAATTTAATGTTTTTACAGCACTAAGTATTATCGTCGTACTAAGCGAAGCCGTTGGTGTATCGCTTAAGTAGATGGAACGCCCCAAAATAATAGCATCATCTAGCCCTAACAGTACAGGCAACATCATTATTGTATCCTTTTTATTCTCTTTTTTGACATGGCAATAATGGGTATACAGTTTGTCATAGCAAGATCGTTTAATTCTTAATTGTTGCTTCACCTGTTTTCGTATGTCGCTGCTCAAAGCTTTAAAAATATAGCGGTCAGAGTTTCCTCCACCAGAGAGTCTATCATTCATTTCCATCAATTCTTCTAATGATTTTGAGATTTTTAATTCCTTCTGAAACTGCTCCTGTAAATTCTGAATAATATATTTTTCCCCTGTTTTATTTGACTTATTAAAGGAGATGAATGAATACCTATCACTCAGTTCTTCCAATGAAAACTCTTGGCGTTTTATCCCCCTCCCTCTGGAATCCAACCCCAAAAAATTTAAATCACTAAAAAGTTCATTTGTCATCAACGCTATCCTTCATCACTATTATTTTGAGCAGTATTTTTTATTGTCTGATTAAAAAGGTATCACATACACAGAAAATATTCATGGGTATAAATATTGATTTTTACGTTTTATAATGTAAATAATGATGGTATTAAAATCTAATTTTCATGGTGTAAAATACATCAAAATTGATATTGGATATTAGAGTGTCATTGAATATTACTAGGTTTCTAATATAGTGCATGAGGTTTTACGCAAGGGTCGATGACTTTTTTAGCATTAAAAAAAGGGACACTTACTTTCATGATATGCTTAGACTTGAGATATGAATTGCAAAGCAATCAGTTCCAGCAAAGAAAATCTTGGATAGGTTAAAAATACTTGATGAGGAAAAATCGTATAAAATGATGGTAAGCAACAACTCAGTTTACCGTATTCAGATAATGAATTGGTAGCTATAAATGAGAATAAAGGCTCGGATTTCAGTCATAAAAACGAAGACATAAAAATACCAATTTTATGAAACGATTAGGTTATTAATATTATTATAAAGAAGCATTAACTCATTAGCATTACTTAATCATATTTTCTTATCAAAATTCTCCATTGAATTATTGCCATAGTAATGAGCATACACGAAGTGAATAATTCAACATTGAACACCCCATCAACCACGCCCCTAATAACCGTTACGTTAACCCTCTCACCCCTTAGGGTTAAAAATAGAAACCAACCTAGGGGCGTATTCTTCCTAACGATGCCTCAACAATGAATATAGAAAAAATCTTTATCCCATTCTGATACTGAAAAATTTACAGCTAGCACTTATCCGTTGAACCTATTTAACAACGGAGCTAACGTGATGAACTCAGTATCTCGCTATACCCCTATTCCACATTTACAACAGGCATTGTATCGACATCAATCGGATTTATTTCAACGCTATTCCAAAATACTGATGATACGTACCGACTTCCATTGGCGAGAAAAAACCGATCGTTATCGCTACGGCGATATTCACCAATTAGCCACAGACATGACCCTTCTCATGTTACGACTCTCAGAGGTCTCTGGCATCATTGGTCATGCATGGGTGATTGAAGATGGCCTAGATAGAGGGTTACATGCCCATGCAGTCATTTATGTGAATGGTCAGCAGCATCGTAAGAAATGGGCATTCTGTGAACGAATGAATCAACTCTGGAAGATAATCACTGAGGGTGAAGGCTATCTCTACCATTGCCCCGATAAACAGGACTATCAGGCATCAATTCGTTTTCCTGTGGATTATCGTCATGAGGCAGGTAGAGCAGACATGCGATACGTAGTGAATTATTTAGCCAAATCAGAACAAAAGGGAGATAAACCGGTTTACACCCTCTCAACGTTATCATCCTACAAACCAACAGGGCGTTCTCGTCACCGTAAACGCCGCTCATCCCGTTCTAAACAAACGGAGTAGAGAATATCAGTTAGATAAGTTAAACCTCGTAGAATGGCTATCGTGAGCTTTAAAGGGGGATCATGAATGTTGGTATTATAATGTTGCTTGCACGATGAACGCTCAACAACTGAAACAAACCTAATGGGAAAAAATAATTTACAGCCCCGCGTTATCGTTTGAAGGATTCATACCGCATTCATTAACCCTTTCGAATCCTTCTCCTTTTCACTTTTAGGAGAAACAAACGATGACCAGTAATACTTCAATTAACCATACAGATGACTTAGTGTTAACCAACCCACTCATTGACATGAAATTTATCACCCAATACACAGGGTTAACTGATAAATGGTTTTATAAGCTGATACAGAAAGGTGAGTTTCCCAAACCCATTAAGTTTGGACGCAGCTCACGCTGGTTTAAAAGTGAAGTCGAACAATGGCTGAATCAGCAAATCAGCGCATCAAGAGGTGAAGCGCCTATCGACTTAAAACTAAAACAAGTTGCTTAATAGCAATAATGTGGCAACGTTAGACTCATTCACGTTGTATTATCAACCACTCAATTCCTTTACGTCTTAGCGTATACAGCAGAGAAGCTTGCTCTGATTCAGATAACGAACGAAATAAGGTTAACCATTCCTGTTCTTGTACCGTTAATCCCTGCTTATTTGAAAGAAACTCAGATTGATTAAGTACAGCTTGAATTTCCGTTGAAAAATTATCGATGTGATATTCAAATGAACGGCCTCTAGCGCCAGGGACTGCTACAGCACGTTTCTTCCAATTCTCTAAACGAGCTCGTTTGTTAACCCCTTGTGGTGTTGTCGGAAAACCCGGAATATGAACAAGCTCTTTAGCGAGAAACCATTCTTTACTTATTTTCATTGTCATTCAATACCTTAATTCATGGATAACGGTCATTGGCATTGTCGAGTGTTAACTAAAGTAAAATAACATTTGATTGAATCCATGTTTCGATCTAATCTATTAACTAACATGAACAATTACCCTATGCGGTTACACTCTGGTGTAACTGCTAGGTTCTCACAATTCAATGAAAAGGAAAAGTTATCCATGCAAGAAACAGATTGGCATCGTGCCGATATTGTTGCTGCCTTACATAAGCAAGGGCTTTCATTGGCACAGTTATCTGTTGCTGCGGGGTTGTCAGCATCGACTTTACGTAATGCATTAAGAGCGCCTTATCCCCGCGCGGAACAAATCATCGCTGATGCTATTGGTGTCCCTGCGCATGAAATATGGCCTTCTCGTTATCCTCAAAAAATGAAAAAAGCGTAATGCTTACTTGATAAGACAAGACGATACAAAAAATGAAAAAAATGACTTTTTTAGCGGCTAACCTACTATTGGCAGGATGTGGTGATAACACCAACATTCAACAGGTCAAAGAGATGGTCACATTCAATGATAATACGATTACGGTCGGTAATGCCCTTGACCACCGTTCAGTATGTGAAAAGGTAAAATGGGAGACTGTCAACGATGAACGCCACCGTGATATCGTTCGCTATACTTGCCAAATATCGCCTAACGCTGCCAATCAGCTGATTACACGCAATATCAACAAATCAGAGCAGCAGGCGTGGGAGCGCCTTAGTAATGACGCACATCATTTTAATGAACAGAATAAAGAGGCTCAATTATCGAAATTTTATCTAGAAAACGGCGATAAGGGATTAAAAGAGGTGTCTGATAGTGGTATTTCCATCACATATAACCAGTTGAAAAATGAGTTATTACAGTACTTACGTAACAACTATAAAGTAGGAAATACGCAGGATACCTCAAAAGCCATTCATGATTTCGAACTGCCTAAAGAGTTCTTTAAGGACACGGAAGAGAAACAATACATTATCCAAATAAATTCCTACGGCATGCCGGTAAATCAATCAGATGAAATTGACTTAACTAAAGATACCTACGTTGTAAAGACAATCGAAACGCTACTATCCATTGAGCAACAAGCCTTAACGATTTTAGCTGGTAATAATACGGGCTTAGATACCAAAGATAACAACGGTGTGATTTGTAGTGATTTTAGTGAAAAATTTCCGTGCAATATCAATAGACGCATTAATTATGCTTTCAGTAATCTATTTTTTAAGCAAGTTCCTTATGAATTAGCAATGACGGATATTCATGAGCATATCGCAAAATATACACGTACACGCGAGGCAATGGATAAACGAGACGCCAGTTATGTTGTACTCAAAGAACGATTCCAGCAACGTATCTCTGAAATAAAACAACAATCACAGCTAACAAAATTAGAACAACGTATTGATTTTTCTATTATCAAAGAGCAGCAACCTACCGTAGCAAGTTGTGATTTTATTTTTACGTCAACGGATGGAAATACTATGACTTTTGCTCCTTCGTATTGTTTTCGTTTCGCCTACAAAGCCAATTGGGATCCCCAATTTGACAATATCATTCAATCTTACTATCAGGAATATATTCGACCTGGTCTCAACACATTTATTCAGCAAATCGACAGGGAGGCACAATCACTGTGGCGTGTTGAGTAAAAATAACCGACCGGGGAATGATCCCCTTTACGACTTGATATCGAATTGACTCAATAAAGGATAATAAAATGCCATTAATATTACTTTGGATCGGGCTCGCTTTATTATTAGGAATAGTTGCTTCAAGCGGTGGACGTTCATTTTGGGCTTGGTTTATTTTAGGGATTATTATTGACCCGATACTCGCAGGACTATTGTACTTGTTAATCGCTCGGGATGCCTAACCATGTTAAAACGTTTTTTTAAAAAGCAGTGTATTGCTATCTTTAAATGGTGGGTGATTGGACTGCTTGTTTGGTTGGTCGCGTTATATTGCTTTAAATAGGCAATATAATACCAATGTTTATTCAGACTGGATGTTATGCAGCCGTCTGTTGTAAGCCGGGAGGCAACAGACGACTTATTCTCCGATTGACTGCCAATTGACCCAAGATGAGTGACAACAAAATTGGCGACAAAAGCGAATGTTATTACCCGATCTTCATGGATGTGACCCATTATTAGGTGATCTCCATTCATGGTAATAGGCATCTGACGTTTAGTGAATCTGTTACTATTGAAAAATGCAGTTAACAGCCCCTTTTCGAATGGTAATAAATGAATAGGGGAATATCATGAACAATATTACCCGAATTATCTATACTTCAACTGTATTTTGCTGATATTCCGACTTCAAATCCATTAACTTTAATCTCGTTCATGATGTAGTACCTCTGTGAATAAAATCAGCATAAGTATGGCAAAACTTACGCAGAGGGACGTCCATTACATCGCTACACACGTTTCGCTATTAGTTAAGTACTTATTTGTTTTGCAAAAATATATGCAATCCATCACAACAGAAACACTCCTTAATGTTCATTCTATTCATGTATGTTATGCTTATTCTCTTTTAAATTTAGTATGTTATAAATTAGACTTCACAGTCTAGATATAATCAACTGAATCAATGCATTACACAATAACCTTAATTTAAACGCATTCATTATTTACAGAGAAGAACTACAATGCCTTTTCTAGCATATATATCTGATGAAGATTTAATAAAAGAAGTTAAATACCTTTTAGATAAAGCCGTAAAAAAAAGACAAGATGCTGAAAAATCATTCAATAAAAATGTTATTGATCCATTTGGTGCTCTGTTTGAAGCCTCTGACTTCAAAAGTCATGAAGAATGGCGAAATTCCGAAATGGCTAGGCAGTGTCAAAAAACCATTCAAAATCATGTGGGCACATTCCATCAAAAAATATTAGGTTATGTTGATGGTTGGAGTGATTTAGGTACTGGTGGAATTGTAGATTTAGTCAATTATGATAAGAAAATTATTGCAGAATCTAAGAATAAATATAATACCGTAACAGGTGGTAACCTTGCTGCAATGTATAAATCATTAGATGACCAAGTTTCCCCTAAACATAGTCAATTTAAGGATTTTACCGCTTATTTTGTTAATATCATTCCTAGAAAACCTGTCCGTTATAATGAGCCGTTCATTCCATCAGATAAAGGAACTGGCACTAAGTGTCCTGTAAACCCTTTGATTAGAAGTATTGATGGTGCAAGTTTTTATCACATCGTGACGGGAAGAGTGGATGCTTTAAAAGAATTACATGAAGCATTACCTAAAGTTATCGAAATAGTTTATCGACAGTATTATGGACAAAAAGATTTTGCTATTCCTGATGTCGAATTATTTATGAGCTATTTTACTGAAGCCTACGGTAAATAACCATGATCAACGTTTGACATTTAACATGACTATATATACAGTTGTAACCATGATCAAGATTATCAGGAATCACTATTATGTTACAAGATGAATTTTCTATCGCTGAAGTTGCAGACCTTTTAGGTGTTACAAAAGAGACTTTACGGCGTTGGGATTCAAGCAAAAAATTAAAATCTAAACGTAATCCTGATAATAACTATCGTTACTACGAAAAAGAGCAACTTATGCAATTTGAAGAAATTCAAGCACTTTATAAAAGTAATTGGGAAAATGAATTGCAAACTAAGCCAGTTAAAAAGTTTACTGTATTAGAGCTCTTTGCTGGTGCAGGTGGTATGGCTTTAGGTTTAGAAAAAGCTGGATTATCCGCTGTCATGTTAAATGAAATTGACAAGCATGCTTGTAATACCCTTCGTTTAAATAGACCTGATTGGAATGTTATCGAAGGTGATGTCTCTGGTATCGATTTTTCTCAATACAAAGGTCAAGTTGATGTCTTGGCGGGGGGCTTTCCTTGTCAGGCATTTTCTTATGCAGGGAAAAAAATGGGATTTGAGGATACCAGAGGAACTTTATTTTTTGAATTTGCAAGAGCGGTTCAAGAGGTACAACCTAAAATTTTATTAGCAGAAAATGTTAGAGGTTTACTAAATCACGACGATGGTAAAACCTTACAAACAATAACTAATACAATTGATGAAATTGGTTACTCATTGGTTGATCCTAAAGTACTGAAAGCTATTTTTTATCAAGTACCCCAAAAACGTGAAAGACTCATTTTGGTCGCGATTAGAAAAGACTTAGTTGATTCAATTGAATATTATTGGCCTTCGCCTTACCACAGAGTCATGACAATGCGTGATGCATTGAAGGCAGGTGAACTATTTGCAACAGATGTACCTAAATCAGATGGTCAAAAATATCCTAAAAGAAAACAAGAAATTTTATCTTTGGTACCTCAAGGAGGGTATTGGCGTGACCTCCCTGAAGAACTTCAGAAAGAATACATGCAGAAAAGTTATTATTTAGGTGGTGGAAAAACAGGTATGGCGAGGCGTTTATCTTGGGATGAACCGAGTTTAACCTTAACTTGTTCGCCTGCTCAAAAACAGACAGAACGCTGTCACCCAGAAGAAACACGACCATTAGCAGTAAGAGAATATGCTCGCATCCAAACGTTCCCTGACGATTGGGAGTTTTCGGGGCCAATGACGGCTAAATATAAGCAAATAGGTAATGCTGTGCCTGTTAATTTATCTTATGCAATTGGTCGTTCTTTAGTACGCGCACTTAATAACTTAGAACAGAAAGAACCCATTGCTCTCCATGATCAAGCACTTCTTTCTGCATAGACTCTAGCTATCATCAAAAATATAATATTGAGGTGGCTATTCAAATTAAGCCACCAGCTTAGAATATTTAACATAATCATTAAAGTGTATTAATTCAGACTTGATCTGATAGGTCTCTTAGGTAGAACGTAAGCGCCCCATGATCCCACGGAGCGCTTTAGTTTTAATGTAAGAAGTTCCAGGGAAGAAGTGAGTTGATATCTGGCTCTGACTTCGCCAGCTCTTTCATACATTTCACCAGGTAATCGTAGAGGATTAGCCCGTTAGCTTTTGCTGTCTCGATGATGCTGTACAGCAGCGCACTGGCATCGGCACCATGTGCATTATTAGCAAAAAGCCAGTTTTTTCTGCCAATGACCAACGATTTGATGGCGCGTTCCGCACGGTTGTTGTCGATAGATAAATGCCCATCTTCAACATAGCGTATCAACTTAGGCCACTGACCCAAGGTGTATTTGATGGCTTTACCAAGCGGACTCGATTCGATGACTTTCTGTGAGGTTAACCAGTCATAAAGTTCATAGAGCATCGGTTTGGCTTTCGATTGCCTCTCAGACCAACGTTCTTCTACCGAAGCGTATTTTAATCGAGATTCAAGGGCGTACAACTTTTGGATTTTCGCTAATGCCACGTCGACTTTACCCGATTTACCTTTACCCTGAAGCTTCTTCGCCTCCATGAACTTACGACGTGCATGCGCGAAGCAACCCACATTGCTCACTCGCGTTAATCCATCATAAGCACCGTAGCCATCACTTTGCAGATAGCCCGCGTAATCACCCAAGAAGCCCACTGGACAAGCTCTCGCGCGACTATTTTGATAGTCGAATAAGACGATATTCTTCATGTCTGAGCGTGTAGCTTCGGGGGAGTCGGCTCCTGAGCAGTACAACCACATGTAACATTGCTTGTCTTCCTTAAGCACATTGAGCGGCGTTTCATCGGCTTGAACCACTACTTGCTCAAGCAAGTGCGTTTTCAGCGCTTTATACAGAGGTTTGAACTTCTCGCTCACCTGGATCACCCACCTTGCCATCGTAGTTCTCGACAACTCAATACCCGATTGAGTGAACAAGGTTTCCTGACGATACAGCGGAAGGGCATACTGATATTTCCCCAGAATGATATTGGTCAGTAGGCTTTCGGTGGCGAAGCTTTTCGGGATGAGACTCTCTGGCGCAGGCTGTTGGTGAATAGGGCTTGTCTCAGCGGTTTGTTCACATTGACGACAAGCATATTTCGGGCGTACATATTCCAACACTTTTAATTCCGCGGGCGTGAACGCTAACTTTTCACTGCGGTCTTCACCGATTTTGTGGAGCGTATGTTGACAGCAAGGGCATTGCTTATCGTGCTCATCAAGGTCAAGAACAACGATTTCACGCGGTAAGTTTTTAGGCAACGGTTGGCGTTTACCGCGGCGTTTTGTGACCGTCGTCGTGGTCGTCACAACGTCCTCTTCTTTAGCGGCTTCCCATTCAGCCTCATTAAAGAGATCACCTTGCGCTTCATTATAAGGCGTCAACGCTTCTGAGCGTTTAGCGAACTGACGCTCAAGAGCAAGCTTGAACTGTTCAATGAGGGATTGGCGCTCTTGCTGCCACGCCATTTTCTCCGACACTAAGGTTTTCACCATCGCTTGAAGTTCGGCAATGTTTTGGCTTTCTGGATTAATATCGGGCGTCTTTTTCATGGCATTCATGATACTAAAAACACCACGCCAAGGCTTGGCATAACTGACTTTTATCGTGATTAACCCATTGTAAAACCGTCTATTTTTATCGGTTTATGGCCGATTATGGTGAAGCCAGATAACAGCCTATCTAAGTCAAATTGAGTCAGGATGTACACCTGTTTTTTCTCTTGAGTAGGCCATTTGAATTTAGCTTTTTCCAGCCGTTTATACCACAGGGCGAAGCCCGTTTTGTCCCAATACAACACTTTGATTTTGTCACGCTGTTTATTAGTAAACAGGAATAACGCTCCTGTGCCTAAGGGTAAATCGGTTTCAGCCTCAATAATGGCCGCCAGACCATTGATGGACTTTCTAAAATCCACGAATTCCCGATACAGGTAAACATTCGGGGCTCTCAACATTCTGTTCATGACAGCGCCACGATTAATTCAGCTAAGTAAACCGCAGGGGTTTCCTGAGGAATGCTAAGTTTAACGTGATTAATGAAGAGTGTCATGCTGGCAACGGGAGCGTGAGTCATTGAGGTGCGTGTTGTTTTTTCAACGACTTCGGCTTTGATGAAGCCACCTGTTTGAGATTGCCCTGTGCCCAACAACTGTTGACGTTTGGCATAAAACGTAGAAGGGTTAAGGTCATTAAGCTTGCAAAATGTGCGCTTTGGCAGCGAACTCGATTCAGATTGCTCGATAAGTCGTTGCCATTCTTGGTTGGTGAGCCGCTTTCTCATTTCAAATCTCCTTGAGGTTGGAGAGTTGATCTTAGGACGTACCGAGATTAATTAGAATGTGGGGTTTATGACGCGCTTACAATAATGGAATATAATCCAATTATTGAGGTGTTAAATGAAAAAACGAACAAACAAGTTTTATACTACTGAGTTTAAGCAAGAAGCGGTCGCATTAGTCACCGAACAAGGTTATAGCGTCCCAAAAGCGGCAGCTTCATTAGGGATCACCGATAAATTACTTTATAACTGGAAAGCAAAATTCGACGCTGAACAATCCGGTAGCAGCTTGAATGCCGATGAGAGAGCTGAGCTATTAAGGCTTCGAAAAGAAAATAAAGAACTTAGGATGGAGAAAGAGATCCTAAAAAAAGCCAGCGCCCTCCTGCTAAAGGAAACCAAGTAGCGTTTAAAACGATTAAGCAATTATCTTCACAGTTTCCCGTGCTGAAGCTCTGCAAGTTAATGAAAATAAGTCGTTCTGCCTACTATTCTTGGCTTAAACGCCCAGCAAAATTGATCACCGCAGAACAACTTAGCCTGTACCGCAGAGCCAAAGCTATCTTTGAACAGAGTCGAAATAGCTTAGGTTATAGAACGTTACGTAAACGGTTATGCAAAGAGGGCTTTAGCGTGAGTGCTTATGGCGTTCAAAAGCTAATGGCTCAGCTTGGCCTAGTCGTCACTCAGCGCGTTGCTTACAAAGTCACCACAAAACGCAAACACAGTGATGCCGTAGCCGATAATTTGCTCAATCAAAATTTTAATCCTCACGCACCTAACGAAGTGTGGGCGGGTGATGTGACCTATTTAAAAACAGGGGAAGGCTGGATGTATTTAGCCATCGTGATGGACTTATACTCACGCCGTATTGTGGGTTGGCACATCGATAAACGAATGACGGCAGATTTAGTCAGTAAAGCCTTGATGAAAGCGTATAACTTACGCCAGCCCGAAAACGGCTTAGTCTTTCATAGTGATAGAGGCTCTCAATATACGAGTAAGCGATATCGCCGCTTGCTAACAAGCTATGGCATTAGGGCAAGCATGGGTGATGTTGGAGCCTGTTGGGATAACGCCGTTGTAGAACGATTTTTTGGCAGTTTAAAACACGATTGGGTACTGAAAATCCCACAGCCGACTCGGAAACAGATGAAAGAAGATGTTATCGCATATATGCGCTATTACAACCTAGAAAGGCTTCATACTGCCAACGGTGATCTGCCCCCAATTGAGTATGAACAAAATTCCTTAAGAAAAGTGTCCTGATTTAGTTGCGCAGAACAATTTTTAATGCTACGGATCAACTTGATCTTTATGTTAATGGTGAGCAGCGCCAATTAACGCTATTTGAAACTGCATTGGTTGAAAATGATGGAAAGTCATTGCAATACGTTATTGGTTCTCAAACAGCACATGACTTTTGTCTTATTGAGTTATTTATTCGGTAGTTTACATGTCATCTGAGCTATTTGCTGCTATTTACAAATAGTGGCGATATCTTATGTTTCGCAATGGGAATCTAATTAATTTAAGATAAGTTGTTAGTTTCGTTTTTGCTCTTCAGGTAAATTAGTGTTCACAGTAACTTGGGGGTGGCATGAAGATACTATTGATTGAAGATCATATTAAAACCCAAAGTTGGGTTAAAAAAGGATTAGAAGAAGCGGGTTTTGTTGTTGATATTGCATCAGACGGCAGAGATGGCCTCTATTTTGCGCTTGAAAACGATTATCAGTTGGTAATATTAGATATTATGCTACCGGGGATGAATGGCTGGGATATTTTAAAAATATTACGTACTTCTAAATCGGTGCCTGTAATTTGTTTAACGGCAAGGGATGCGGTTGATGACAGGGTTAAAGGGCTTGAATTAGGTGCTAATGATTATTTGGTTAAACCTTTTTCTTTTTCTGAATTATTAGCAAGGGTTAAAAATCAACTTAAAGTTAACCAACATTCTTCGACTCATATCGAATTAGCTGATTTAAAAATAGATCTTACTCGCCATGATGTTGAGCGTGGAGGAAATAAGATTATTTTGACTCGCCAAGAGTATTCATTATTACTTTTCTTTGTCTTGCATACTGATGAAATATTACCAAGAACGCTGATTGCGAGTGAGGTATGGGGAATCGATTTTGAAAGCGATACAAATATCATTGATGTTGCTATCAGGCGATTAAGAAAAAAAATTGATGATGATTATGACGTTAAATTAATAGAAACCATCCGTGGTATGGGATATCGATGTAATAGGCCAAGTGTATGAAGAAAAAATCACTCCGCTTTCAGCTCATTCTTTCTTTTATTTTACTTATGATTGTCAATGCAGGATTGGTGACTTGGGTACTTTATCATTCCTTGAAAAATGAATTGATCGAGCGAGATTATAACTTACTTATCAATCGTACAGATCAATTGGCAAAGTTGATCGCAAGCGGTATAGATATCAAAACACTACCTATGTATTTCCAGCGCATGATGGATATGAGACAAGACATTATCCAAATAAAAAATGCTGAAAATCAGATCATTGTTGCGACAAATGCTGATATGTTGACTTCAGGCCATCTAAAATTAGTACAGTTAGAGACTCTTGATTCAAATAATATTTCTCATTGGCGAACATCTTCAGGGATCCCTATTTCCGCCGTAAATTTTAATATTGATGCACCGATGGGGCGTTTGAATATCGTATTAGCTAAGGCATCAGTGGATCGTGATAGTGTGTTAGCTAAGTATTTGACACAAAGTTTAGTGATCTCATTGATCTCAATTATTTTAATGGGGCTATTAAGTCTTTGGTTAATTAAAAAAGGGCTACGTGATATACAGTTCCTTAGTCAAACAACGGCCAATACCGATCTTCAGTCATTAAATCATTCAATCGAAATCGCACTGCTTCCGAAGGAGTTAAAAGAGCTCGGGGAATCACTTAACATTATGCGGTCAAGATTGAAGGGAGATTTTGTTAAGTTAACTCAGCTTGCTGATGATCTCGCTCATGAGCTTAGAACACCCATTAATGCTATTCGGGTGCAAAATGAAATTGTTCTTCAGCGCTCACGCAGTGTTAGTGAATATGAATCGGTGATTGCCAGTAATATTGAAGAGTTAGATAAATTAGCACAGATAATTCAAAGTATTTTGTTTATCGCTCGTGCGGAAAATAGAAATATTGCACTAAAACGAGAAGTACTGCCGCTGTTTGATCTGGTTAATGAAGTTTATGAGCTATTTTCTGTTTACGCTGAAGAAAAAAATATTGTTTTGTTATGTCATCCATCAAAACTAAGTCTTAATGCAGATCGCGTGTTGTTGGTTCGAGTATTAATAAATGTCATTTCGAATGCAGTTAAATATGCTCAGCCTCATACTCAGGTAATCACTAATATCTCAGCAAAGCACAATACGCTATCTATTAGTATTGTGAATCATGGCGAAGTGCTGCCAGATAGCGAAGAAATTTTTACACGTTTTTGGCGAGGAGATAATTCACGAACTTCTGAAGGTAGCGGGTTAGGGCTATCAATTGTTAAAGCGATTATTGAGTTGCATGGTGGCTGCGTCGCTTTTAGGCATCAGGCAGGGCAAAGTACGCTCATTTTGAATTTTCCTTATGATAATGATTAAGATGACAAATTTGTCATCTTAATGTCAGTGTTTTCTCTTTTTCTTCAGGTATAACAGGCATGATATAGAAAGAACATGTTTTCTTTTTAAACCACGGCCCATGTTTTTGAGTAATGGAGAGCACCATGAAAAAACGAGATAAAATTTCTTCGTCACAAATTACCCCTGAATCTGTATTTTTTATGAAACGTAGAAAACTACTTAAATTGTTAGGGGTTGGAGTGTCGGGAATTGCATTATCATCCGCAGTTAAAGCGGATTTATTTTCATGGTTTAGTGATGACAAATCTACGGTTCCGCAGGTAGATAGAAAGGTCTTAACATTTATTCAACCTGAAGAATATCAATCATCCTTGATATTGACACCAGAAGATAAAGTGACTGGTTATAATAATTTCTATGAGTTTGGATTGAATAAATCAGATCCTGCTGAATATGCACATACGATGAAAACAGATGAATGGACGGTGACTGTTGAAGGAGAAGTGAACCGACCAATGACGTTAAATCTAGATGATATTCAAAATAAATTCACTTTAGAAGAACGTATTTACCGTATGCGTTGTGTTGAGGCTTGGTCGATGGTGATCCCTTGGGTTGGTTTTCCATTAGCGAAGTTATTAGCACTTGCTGAGCCAACAAGTCATGCGAAGTATGTTGCGTTTGAAACACGTTATGCACCCGAAGAAATGCCCGGTCAAAAAAGTCGTTTTATTGGCGGTGGATTAGATTACCCTTATGTTGAAGGCTTACGCATTGATGAGGCGATGAATCCACTGACATTATTAGCAACTGGAGTGTATGGAAAATCATTACCAAATCAAAATGGTGCTCCTATTCGTCTGGTTGTGCCATGGAAATATGGATTCAAAGGTATTAAATCAATTGTAAAAATTCGTTTAACTAGCGATATTCCGCCAACAACATGGAATCTTTCTGCACCAAGTGAATATGGATTTTATGCAAATGTAAATCCACAGGTAAACCACCCACGTTGGTCTCAAGCAACTGAACGTTTTATTGGTTCAGGTGGCTTTGGACAAGTAAATCGGCAGCCAACATTATTGTTCAATGGGTATGGTGAGCAGGTCGCTGATCTCTATAAAGGGATGGATCTACGGAGATATTTTTAATGCTGACAGAAAATCGTGCAGCTGTTTTGATCACTAAAGTTATTGCTCATACTGCGGCGTTATTGCCTTTATTATGGTTGGTTTATGCAATAAATAGTCAGGCTTTAGGAGCTGAACCTACGAAAGATATTCAACATTTTACAGGGCTCATTGCATTGCGCTTATTGATTACGGTTGCACTGATCCCTATATTGGCTCATTTTTTGCGATTTAATACGCTTTTTCAGACACGTAAATTACTTGGATTATGGTGTTTTGTTTGGGCTCTATTGCATTTATGCAGTTATTTATTACTAGAGATTGGCTGGAATAATCTGTCATTGTTTTTCTCTGAAGTTTTTTCACATTTATATTTAGTAATAGGCGCTGTATGTTGGTTGAGCTTATTTATAATGGCGATAAGTTCATTTGGCTGTATTCGATCACGACTAGGGATGTGGTGGAAAAGGATCCATTATTTGCTTTATCCAACATTATTAATGATTATTTTCCACTATGTTTTATCGATGAAAACAATGACGCCAGAGCCTATTTTATATGCTATTTTGACTATGGCTGCCATTGCTTATCGATATAAAAATTTAATAGTAAAGCATAAATAACGATTGATATTGCGTTATTTTTTGAAAGTATAGGTGTTTAGTAATGATTTTTATTACTATTTTTGTTAAGTTTTATGGCCTAATTTAATAATGATAGTACCCATTATCTCTATTAAGCTCTTTATTCAACATGAAAATAAAATCATTAAGATTTAGGTCATGTATTCAATCCGGTGATTAACCTGTAATATAGGGTAATTTATCGGAGAATATTCATGGCTAAAGTCGATGTAAGGTGCCCATTTTGTCA